>NZ_JAHGAH010000282.1:0-10614 GCF_030248475.1 Vibrio sp. D173a | reverse complement strand
GTCCATACCATTGAGTCAGATTCAGAATCTACTATCCGAGTGTTGTATTGCTAAGGTGGTGTCAAGGACTTTTTAGGCAGTTAGTTTTGGTTTCTAGTTTGACAACGGCTTCATTGAACCAAGCTTATAAGATTTAAAATAACAAAAGGCAGCCTGATCGCTGCCTTTTTGCGTTTGGAATTTGGTATTCAGAATTACTCGTCAGCGTAGCCGTGTTCACCAAGCTCAAAACCATCGAGATACGCTTTGCCTTCGGTCATCGATAATCGCCCGTCGACTAACCACTTAGTCACCATTGGGTAGATCTTGTGCTCTTGAGTCTGAACGCGTGCAGCGAGTGCATCGGCATCGTCGTCTTCAAATACGGGTACTTTGGCTTGCAGTACCACAGGGCCGCCGTCTAACTCTTCTGTGACAAAGTGTACGCTAGTGCCATGCTCTTTATCGCCTGCATCAATCGCGCGCTGGTGGGTGTGTAAACCCGGATACTTAGGCAATAGAGAAGGGTGAATGTTGATCATCTTACCCAGATAATGGGAAACAAACGCGCCACTGAGAATACGCATATAACCTGCAAGCACAATCACGTCCGGTTGGTATTCATCGATTTGTTTCATCAGTTCAGCATCAAAGTCTTCACGTGATTCGAATGCTTTTGGATCGACAAAATGCCCATTCACATCAAACTGTTTTGCACGCTCTAAGCCATAAGCATCAGCTTTGTTGGAGAACACCGCCGCGACTTGTGCATTTGGCATACTGTCTTCGCAAGCTTCCAAGATGGCTTGAAGGTTACTGCCGTTACCCGAAATGAGGACCACTATGTTTTTCATGATGTTGAGACTGCCTTGCTATTGTAGGTTTGAAGTGCGTATCCGCTAAATTACCTACTATTAGAATGGTTTTCGATGTTCCAGATAGCAGAATGAGGACATCGCGTCCTCATTCTTTCTATTTTTTGAGCTTGATTCGCGAGTTATTGGATTTCAACTTGCTCTTCATTGGCTTCTGCTTGAGCGATTTCACCAATTATCCATGCGTTTTCGCCTTCTTCTTTTAGAAGTGCAACTGCTGCGTCCGCTTGGTCTTTTGGTAGTGCCACGACTAGACCAACACCACAGTTGAACGTACGGTACATTTCGTGCGTTTCAACGTTGCCTTTCTCTTGTAGCCATTTGAAGATGATTGGCCATTCCCAGCTGTTACCGTCGATCACGGCTTTAGTGCCTTCTGGCAGTACGCGTGGGATGTTTTCCCAGAAACCACCACCAGTGATGTGAGAGATCGCGTGGATGTCGTGCTTCTCAATCATCTTAAGTGCTGATTTGATGTAAATCTTCGTTGGTTCTAGTAGGTGTTCACCGATAGTACGACCTGCTAGCTCTTCGTTCTTATCTGCGCCAGATACTTCTAGGATCTTACGGATAAGAGAGTAACCGTTTGAGTGTGGACCGCTTGAGCCAACCGCGATAAGTGCATCGCCCGCTGCTACCTTCGTGCCGTCAATCACGTCTTCTTTTTCTACTACGCCAACACAGAAGCCAGCAACGTCGTAGTCTTCGCCTTCGTACATGCCCGGCATTTCAGCTGTTTCGCCACCGATAAGTGCACAGCCTGCTTGAACACAGCCATCAGCGATACCAGAAACTACGTCTGCAGCTGTGTCTACGTCTAGCTTGCCAGTCGCATAGTAATCTAGGAAGAATAGCGGCTCAGCACCTTGCACGATTAGGTCGTTTACACACATCGCGACTAGGTCTACACCGATGGTGTCGTGCTTGTTCATATCCAGTGCTAGACGAAGTTTTGTACCTACACCATCAGTACCAGAAACCAGTACAGGTTGTTTGTATTTTGTCGGCAATTCACACAATGCGCCAAAACCGCCGATACCACCCATCACTTCAGGGCGACGAGTACGCTTAACCGCACCTTTAATACGATCTACAAGCGCGTTGCCTGCATCAATATCTACACCAGCGTCTTTATAGCTAAGAGAAGAGTTGTTACCACTCACAGGGAAGTCCTCGGTTTTTAAGTTGGATATGAAAACGGCGCTATTCTACCAGTGGTTAAATACAGATAGCAAACGTTTGCGTCGGTTTTTTTCTTTAGTGATCTATCCTGATATCCCTGCAAAAATCATGTATAATCTGAAGGTTTGTTTAAATATTGCCAATAAAGCCGGAGATGGAAATGAAAGTTGTTGAAGTTAAACACCCTCTAGTGAAACACAAAATCGGTCTAATGCGAGAAGGTGACATCAGCACGAAGCGTTTTCGTGAGTTAGCGACAGAAGTCGGTAGCCTACTTACTTACGAAGCGACTGCAGACTTTGAAACAGAGAAAGTAACCATTGAAGGTTGGAATGGTCCTGTAGAAGTTGACCAAATCAAGGGTAAGAAAGTAACAGTAGTGCCAATCCTGCGTGCAGGTCTAGGTATGATGGATGGCGTTCTTGAGCACATGCCAAGCGCACGTATCAGTGTTGTAGGTATCTACCGTGATGAAGAAACACTTGAGCCAGTACCATACTTCAACAAGCTTGCTTCTAACATCGATGAGCGTATTGCTCTAGTTGTTGACCCAATGCTTGCAACAGGTGGTTCTATGATCGCAACAATCGATCTTCTAAAAGAGAAAGGTTGTCAGGCTATCAAGATTCTTGTTCTTGTAGCGGCTCCTGAAGGTATCGAAGCACTAGAAAAAGCGCACCCAGATGTTGAGCTATACACAGCGGCAATCGATGAGAAGCTGAACGACAAAGGTTACATTGTTCCTGGTCTTGGTGATGCAGGTGACAAGATCTTCGGTACTCAATAAGCATTATTGTTTTTACTGAATTCAAAAATAAAGGCTTGGTGAAAACCAAGCCTTTTTTTGTCTCTGCTATTTGAAAGTTAGCTACGAGATGCGAGATCAGGAAGGGCGACTTAAATCAATCAAGCCGCACCATACTTACTTCGCGTTGTCTTCTTCCATCTGTGCATTATCTACTACGTGGTTTTCACCAAGGTCGTGTGGTAGCACTAGGTTAAGAATGATTGCAACGATACCACATAGGCTCACACCTTGTAGGCTGAACTCGCCAATACCGAAAGCCATGCCGCCGATACCAAATACTAGTGTTACCGCTACGATCACAAGGTTACGAGACTTGTGCAGGTCAACATTGTTCTTAATCAGTGTGTTTAGACCAACGGTTGCGATAGAACCAAACAGTAGAATCATGATACCGCCCATTACTGGAACTGGAATCGTTTGAAGAATCGCGCCAAGCTTACCCACTAGAGCAAGGACGATTGCTGTAATAGCTGCCCATGTCATGATCACTGGGCTGAATGCTTTCGTTAGCATTACCGCACCGGTTACCTCGCTGTAAGTGGTGTTTGGTGGCGCGCCAACCATAGAAGCCGCAATTGTTGCCACCCCGTCACCTGCGATGGTGCGGTGCAGACCCGGTTTCTTCAGGTAGTTTTTACCCGTTACGTTTGAAATCGCTAGCATGTCACCCACGTGCTCTACTGCTGGAGCGATAGCCACTGGGATCATGAATAAGATCGCATTGATGTTGAACTCTGGTGCGGTGAAGTTTGGCATGGCTAGCCAAGCCGCTTGCGCAACCGGAGTGAAATCCACTACGCCGTAGAATAGAGAAACAGAGTAACCTGCCAAGATACCGCCAACGATAGGAACCAGCTTTAGGAAACCTTTCGCAAACACGCTCAGTGCAATCGTTGTTAGCAGTGATACTGCTGAGATGATAACTGCCGCATCGCCATTGATAAGTTGCACTGCGCCGTCACCAGTTTTACCTACTGCCATGTTTACTGCCGTAGGTGCCAGACCAAGGCCAATTACCATGATAACTGGGCCAACCACAACGGGTGGCAGAATCTTATGGATGAAGCCAACACCGCGTACTTTGATCATTGCGCCCAGAGCCACATAAACCAAACCTGCAGCCATTAAGCCACCCATGGTTGCACCGATACCCCAAGTTTGGATACTGAACATAATAGGAGCAATAAACGCAAAAGAAGAGGCAAGGAAGATTGGGACAGAACGTTTAGTAATCAGTTGGAAAAGAAGGGTACCCACACCAGCACCAAATAGCGCAACGTTTGGGTCAAGGCCAGTCAGTAGTGGTACCAGCACGAGAGCACCAAAAGCGACAAAGAGCATCTGAGCGCCTTGTAACGCATTTTTCATAATTATTTCCTATTCAGAGATACGCAGACAAATCCGCGGAATATTATCACTACGGCAATCGATTGCAATGTTACTTAGATCAAATTTTTGGATGGATTGATAATTGAAAGGAATAGTTTGTTCTCATAGTGGGTTTTAACTTGGTCAGAATACCGACAATTCACTCAGTACTCTTCTTGCTCAAGTTTTGATAGTTGCTTATCATGCGTGTTCTTGTTCAGAGGATTATGAAAACTATGCGCTATTTAGCTCTCTTATTGATAGGTTGGTTGTCTCTGCCAGTTTATGCATTAACTCAGGTGGATATCTATCGTGCCGAAGTGGCGATCGACGGTGAGCAAAAAGACGGCGAAGAACTCGCTCGTCAACAAGGTATGCAAGATGTGATTGTGCGTGCGACTGGCAGCCAATCTTCCCTTAGCAACCCAGTAATTAAGAAAGCAGTGGGTTCAAGTTCTCGCTATATTTCTCAACTTGGCTACGGCCAAATTGATGGTCAAAACAGCTTGAAGATGCTGTTTAACAGCGGCCAAATCCGTTCACTGCTGACTCAAGCTCAGCTTCCATTGTGGTCACCAAACCGTGCCAACATTCTGGTGTGGATGGTAGAAGAGCAGGGTTACGATCGCACGATTACGTGGGAGCACTCAGATTCAGCAAGTGCAGCTGCGTTGCGTGAAGCCGCACAAGCGCGTGGTTTACCAGTCACTATGCCTGTGGGTGATTTTGATGATGTGACGGGTGTGAACGTGTCTGACCTTTGGGGTGATTTCGTTGATCCAATTAGCCAAGCGAGCCAACGTTACCCGGTCGATGCGGTACTGATCGTACGCGTTCAAGGCGATAAGCTTCGCTGGACTCTGTACGACCAATCACCAGCACAATTGTCTGAATCAAAGCAGTCTCCACGCAGTGGTTCTGCATCAGGTGCGAATGCGATTCCTGCGATGATGGGCGGTATTGCTGATTACTACGCGAATAAGAGTGCGGTGGTGGTTTCAAGCAAATCTTCTAAAGCCCTAGATGTGAAAGTACTGAACGTTGAATCAGCAATGGATTTCTTTGAGCTAGAGAATTCGCTAACCAAGCTTAACTCGGTAGCGGGTACGGAAATCAAGCGTATTCAAGGCAACCAAGTGACGCTAACGATTCATCTATTGGCCTCACAGCAGGCGTTTGAGCAAGAAGCGTCTTCGATTCGTCCGTTAGAAGTGACTGAAGATCCGATGGTGGGTATGGAACCAGCAACACCAGTGCAGCTTCCGGTAGAACCTGCTCAACCAGCACAATTGCCAGCAGAGTCAGAAGAAGGTCAAACGGCGAATGTGGTTGAACTCGATACGGCGAACGAGCAGGCTCAGCCAGAACAGCCTGTGATCGCTCAGCCGGCACCAGTGCAATACGACTTGATCTATAAGTGGAAGGCGCCTGTGCGTACTCAAGCTGAGCCAGTAGAGGAAGAGTCAGAAATCGCGCCAGTGCTAGAAACAGACGTGGTTGAAGATCATCTGACTTAAGCTCGTATTCAATAAAAAACGAACAAAAAAGAGTCGCCTAGTGCGACTCTTTTTATGTATGTACCGTCCTAAATAAGGTTGCTACATTTCCAACATTCATTGGCGAATATCATGCAGAGACTGAAGCTGGATGTCTCTGAGCTTATTCCTTATCACTTATTGAATTTCGCTTTCTCTTCTTTCTCAACTTGAGACAAGCGTTTTAGCTTCAAACCTAATTCTTTACCTCGTGCTCGTGCAAACAATATGTTGCCGACGAAGCCAAGTGAGGTAAGCGCTAACTCCACAACGGCTAACCATCGCTCACCGCCATCAACATACAGAATCGTTAGGGCGTGCAAGAAGTAAAGCATTAAGACGAAGTTTGCCCACGCGTGTGTGTAAGGCTTGCCCGCAAGGATACCCGGAAGCGGTAATAATAGAGGGATACACCACGCAATCGCCAGCGTAGTGCTGCTCAGATGCGGGTGAGGGGAAAGGGCTAGTTGCCAAATCGCGACCCAAGCCAATAACGCCAAATTGCCAAATAGCGCCATATAGCGATAGGTTTGGGTGCGTGTGCTGAGAGGTGGTTGGTCGATAATGTCAGACATCGATTTACTTATCCTTGAGCTTACTGACTTCCTTTGAGCTTTTGCGCTGCGGTTGCCAGTCGTTTTCCTAATTGTTGTGCGAGACGAATCTCTTCTGCAGTAAGGCTTGGTTCGTGTCCTACACTGCTTGCCCCGTAAGGCGTACCACCAGACTTTGTGGTGTGCAGTTCGGGCTCTGAGTAAGGAATACCCAACACCATCATGCCGTGATGCAGAAGTGGGGTCATCATGCTCTGCAGCGTCGTCTCTTGACCACCGTGCATTGAAGACGATGAGGTAAACACACAGGCTGGTTTATCGATAAGGTCGCCATTCACCCACAAAGGTGTGGTTTGATCCCAAAAGTGCTTGAGCGGCGCTGCCATGTTGCCAAACCATACTGGGCTGCCAAACGCGAGACCATCGCACTGCTTCAATTCATCTAGAGTAACAATTGGATCAGAAGGGGTATGTGAGTGAGGTGACAATTCTTCAACTGTACGCAAAATCGCTTCGCAATGAGGAGTCGATTCAACCCCTCTTGCTATCTGTCTTGCCAGCTGTTTTGTTGAGCCATGACGGCTGAAATACAAAATGAGGATCTGGCAATCCATTTATAGAATTTCCAACACTTGCTCTGGTGGACGACCGATCTTCGCTTTACCGTTTGCAACCACAACAGGGCGCTCGAACAGTTTAGGGTTTTGCGCCATTGCATCGAAGAGCTGCTCATCAGTCACTGAGGCGTCACCAAGTGCTAGCTCTTTGTAAATGTCTTCTTTGGTACGCATCATTTCGCGTACTGAAGAAAAACCAAGTTGAGCGTAAAGTGCTTTCAGTTGTTCAACATTAAGCGGTGTATCTAGGTATTTAACCACTTCCGGTGTTACACCATTTTGCTCAAGCAGTTCTAGAGTTTGTCGGCTCTTCGAGCAACGAGGGTTGTGATAAATCACGACTGACATGGTTTTCTCCATTTCGTTATTGTAATGCCATGAATCGATCTCTTTGGATCATCAGTTGGTCGATACGAGAATCATATCGAGCTTGTTTCAAGCTGCCCAACTCAGCAATTTTACTTGCTTCACTATAATACTGGATCGCTTTGTTCCAGTTTGCTCGCAATGCCAAAATTTCGGCACGTGCGGCGAGTTCTTCATCATTGTTGCCCAGAGCGTGGTTGCCTTTTGAAAGCAGGTGCCAACCATTGGTGTCTTCTGGGTTATCGTGAGTGTAGCGCTGCAGAATACGTACTGCCTCTTCGTCTTTCTTCGCCTCAAGTAATGCGTTGGCATAGTTGATGGTTAAGACGTTGTTTTGCGGATTACGTTTTAGTGCGCTGCTCAGCATATCGACCGCTTTTTGTGGCTTTTTCTGCGCAATGTACAAATCTGTCATTGCATCTAGGTAGAATGGGTTGCTGGGGTCTTGCTGTAGTAGCTTTTTCAGCAGCGGTTCTGCTTCGCTCAGGCGTTTGTTATCTAAGTGAACCAGCGCACGCCCGTAATCAAACGATGGCATGATTTCTGGTGAAGCTTTTTTCTGAGTGCGCTTAAACCATCCCATCGCAGCTTGTCCATCGATACCTGCGTAACGCGCAACGATCCGAGCTCGCGTCAAATGGTAGTCAATCGACGGCATGATGCGCATTGGCGGATAAGCTCGGGCACGTGCTCGGCTATCGGTAATACGGTCTTCTGGTAATGGGTGAGTCAGCAGCATTGGTGGTGGCTTGCTGGCGTAGCGATATTCATCCGCTAGGCGACCAAAAAAACGTGGCATTGCTTGTGCGTCAAAGCCTGCTTTTGCCAGTGTCGCGATACCAAAACGGTCGGCTTCTTTTTCGTTTGAGCGGGTGTAGTTGATTTGGCTTTGCATGTTGCCCGCGGTTGCTGCCGTTACGGCTGCCATGCCTGCTTCTGGGGCGGCAATGGCGAGTAATAGCGCGCCAGCCAATGCAGCCATCGTTGCAGGAGAACGACGTGCTTGCTCTTCCATGCTTCGTGCGAGGTGGCGCTGTGTGACGTGCGCGATTTCGTGCGCGACAACAGAGGCCAGTTCACTTTCGGTACGAGCATGTAAAAACAGACCCGAGTGCAGAGCAACATAACCGCCAAAGAAGGCGAATGCGTTGATGTTGCGATCTCGAATCATGAAAAAATGAAACGGAGTTTTTACGTCATTCGCATTCGCGACCAAACGGTGACCGAGGGTGTCAATGTACTCATTGATGACAGGGTCGCTAACAATAGGGCTGCTTGATCGAAGCATACGCATGTAGGCGTCGCCGTAAATCAACTCTTGATCGATTGTTAGCGTGCCCCCAGCTGCCGTACCAATATCAGGGAGGTCGAGACTATTGGCGTAAATCGGCGCAGGTGTACTCAATGCAGTAGCAAGGCATAAACAAACTAGCGAGCGAGTGCGTTTTAACATACGGTTTAAAGATTCTCCAAAATACCGAGTCTGTGCTTGAGAGATGAATTCCTTTCAACGTCAGCACAGGCTTTATGGTCATCCGTGTCGGATGAATATGCTAGCAATAAGACCGAAGATAAACGAATTGGTTTCGTAAATTGTCATACACATAATTTTAAATTGTTAATTTAGAAGTCATTGTCGTCTACGCTTAAATCACTAGCACCAGCTCAAAAAGCCGTTACAATACAACCCTATCACAAGTGCAGAGCAATACAATGGAATCCATGTTACTCGATTTGCGTGAGCAACGCTGCCCTATGGCACTGTTACTTGCTAAGCGTCACGCTGCAGATGTGTTTCAGGGAGAAACACCGCAATATCATCAGCTTGTCATTAAAGTGGTGGACAAAAGCTCTAAACACGACATCGTGAAGTATTTGCGTCACCAAGGTTATACGGTGGATTGCCA
Source organism: Vibrio sp. D173a (assembly GCF_030248475.1). Lineage (NCBI taxonomy): Bacteria > Pseudomonadati > Pseudomonadota > Gammaproteobacteria > Vibrionales > Vibrionaceae > Vibrio > Vibrio sp. D173a. The sequence goes on along the minus strand of NZ_JAHGAH010000282.1, from coordinate 1,423 downwards.
AGCTTCGCCAGAACACTTCACTTTGACAGTATTCAATAAGGAACCTTCATAAGATGCTTGAAATGGTAAGTCGTTGGTATAAGCGACGCTTTTCTGACCCACATGCAGTGAGCCTAGTGGCGATCTTGCTGTTCGGTTTTATCACTATTTACTTCTTCGGGCATTTGATTGCGCCATTGTTGGTGGCGATCGTTCTTGCATACCTACTTGAATGGCCAGTGACACAAATGTGCCGTTTGGGTATTCCTCGTACCTTCTCTGTGATTACCGTCATTCTCATCTTTATTGGTTTGATGCTGATTGCCGTATTTGGTTTAGTGCCGACCATTTGGACTCAGGTCGGAAACTTAATCAACGACATCCCGAACATGTATGCGGGGCTGCAAAAGTTTATTGCAACTTTGCCACAGCGCTACCCTGAGTTAGCAAACTTACAAATTGTCGAAACCGTCGTGACTAACGCGAAGAACCAGGCGCTTGGCTTGGGTGAGAGTGTTGTGAAGGGCTCACTGGCTTCTTTGGTTAGTTTGGCAACGTTGGCGGTTTACCTGATCCTTGTTCCGCTGTTGGTATTCTTCTTGTTGAAAGACAAAGAAGAGATGATGAGCATGGCAAGTGGCATTCTGCCGAAAAACCGTAAGCTAGCGAACAAAGTGTGGCATGAGATGAACGAGCAAATTTCTAACTACATTCGCGGTAAAGTCTTAGAAATCCTTATCGTAGGTGGCGTGAGCTACGTGACGTTTGCGATTCTAGACCTGCGCTACTCTGCATTACTTGCTGTTGCGGTGGGTTTGTCAGTACTGATCCCATACATCGGTGCGGCTGCGGTGACTGTGCCTGTTGCGATTGTCGGTTTGTTCCAATGGGGTCTTACACCACAGTTCTATTGGTTATTGGTTGCTTACGGCATTATTCAGGCATTGGATGGCAACGTATTAGTACCTGTATTGTTCTCAGAAGCGGTAAACCTTCACCCTGTTGCCATTATCGTGGCTGTGCTGGTATTTGGTGGATTGTGGGGATTCTGGGGTGTGTTCTTTGCGATTCCATTGGCAACGCTAGTGAAAGCGGTATGGAACGCCTTGCCAAGCACCGAAGAAAACGAGCCGATACAAGAATAGAAATGAATTCCAATAAAAATCCCAGCGATTGCTGGGATTTTTGATATTCGGATGAAAACTAAAGCTTACGCGTTTTCTTTCAAGTAATTCACAACCAATTATCATTTTCGCAAAATCGAATATTAGCAAAACATGAATAACTATAGGTATGGTAAAGTTGTTATAAAGAGCTAGTGCGATGAGTGAAATCGCACTAGAAAAAAGCCATTGAGGGGAACGATGCCAATTTATGATGTCACTTATTTTTGTTGTGGGACGAAAGCCGTGTTGAAACACAAACAGTTTGACATGGAAAATTT
>NZ_JAHGAH010000281.1:0-4494 GCF_030248475.1 Vibrio sp. D173a | reverse complement strand
TCAACACGCCCTAGTATCTCGAGATAATTTATGCGAAATTAAAGACGTGCTTGTCCATCATATTCACCATGCGGCCAATCTCTGGCTTGGTGATCGTATCATTGGCCCCAAGGGACAACGCCTTCGCACGGTTATCTTCACTCATTAATGAAGAAAACATTACGATAGGCATTTCGTTATATTCTTGCGTATCACGCAGTCGTTTGACTAAGTGCATACCATCCATACGAGGCATTTCTACGTCGGTTACAACGGCATCAAGCAATTCACGAACTGGCAAGTTTTCTTCTTTCGCAACTTCGATCAAGCTCATCAGTTTTTCATACGCTTCGCCACCATCTTTACAGGTGATCACGTTATAACCCGCAGAAGCCAATGTATCTTGAATAAGTGAACGAATAAACGCAGAGTCATCCACCACCATGATGGTTTTTGCGTTACGCTTACCTACCATACGTTGGTTCAAGTCTACTGATTTATCACCAGTCACGTCGTATTTTTCCATACTCAGTTCTGGGTTGATGTCTGCAATGATTTTCTCGAAATCCAGAATCATGATCAGGTTGCCATCTTTACGAACAACAGCCACAACACAATCTTGCTCACCCGCCTCTAAGAATTGGCTTGGGGATTCCACATCGTTCCAAGAAATACGGTGGATACGCGAAATGCTGTCAATCAAGAAGCCATTTGTCATCTTGTTAAAATCGGTAACGATAACGAACTTACGCTCAAGATCACGGCGAGTAGGAACACCTAACCAACCAGCAAGGTCAACCAGAGGTGTTAATACTTCGCGCGACGAGAATACGCCGATCATATGAGGTTGTGCATTCGGATAATCAGTAGTCTCTGGTACGCGAATCACTTCTCGTACTTTAGCGACGTTAATACCGTAATAACATGTTTTTGTGCTGCCATCTGGCAATTGTTTTTCTAAATGGAACTCAATGATTTCAAGCTCATTGGTACCACTTTCAGTCAGAATAGTACTGGTTACGTTACTCATAAACCCAATTATCCAAAATACGCATCAAGAAGTGGCTTGATGCAATGCCACAGAGAATCACTTCACAGGCGTAAATTTCCAAGAGTCCTTTTGTAGTCTTTGAGACAGAATTTGTAAATAATCAAAAGGATGCTGACTGCACACTTCTATATCAAATGCTGAAATTTCGTCTCATTTTTGAACAAAACACAGCCATACGTTCAATATGGAAAGGCGTTCTAGTTATTAGCGGCAGCTCGAACAAAAAGTTTAGCGATAAATTAGTGCGTTTTAATCACTGACTCATTCGCGACACGATGACGTTCTCCATATACGCCCTCATCGGTTCTAACACCACAGCTAACAACCATTGTGATCTGGTCGCTGTCTCTTAAACCGAGTAGCTGTTTTACGCGTTTTGAATCAAAGCCCTCCATCGGGCATGTGTCATAACCTTTCTCGCGCATTGCGTACATAAAGGTCATCGCAGCAAGTGAAACGCTCTTGTGCAAACAAACACGTACGTCCGATTTACTCACTTCTCGCACCATGGGTTTGTTTCTACCTAACCACCAGCTATATGCCTTCCTCAGCAAACCGCGGACACCAAACATGTCGTTGTTGTAAACCATTGGAATGAGTTTTTCGTAATACTTTAGAGCGCGCTTGGCCGCAACGTCGTCACGGCCTTTAAAAGCTTGACGCACAGTCTCTGCGTTGCGCTTGGCGCGCTCTTCCCAGTTGTGGGTCGTTGCGACAAAGACCACCAGTTCATTCGTGGTTTTGGCTGCATTTTGTCCCATACAGTATTCTGCTAGCTTTGCTTTTTTCTCATCCGAGATAACTCGATGAAATTCCCACATCTGCATGTTGCTGCTATTGGGGCTTAAAGTCGTCAACTCTAGGGCCGTTGCTACATCGTCGTGGTTAAATTCAGCATCCGCATCGTATTTTCTAACTGAACGACGTAAATGGACAATAGATTCGAAAGAAGATTGGCTCATAACAAACTCTAAATATGGAAAAAAGTGATCTTTACTGATTCATCGATAAGCTGCAAGTGCAAATACAACGCCAAACTTAAATTCACGTCAGACTGTTTGTTGTTGCTACGCCAATAAGTGACAATGGGATAAAAAGATAAATAAATATGCTTACCTACTCTTCCCCCGCCTGATTACTGTCTGAATCAGAAGCATCGATTTTATCTCGTCGTATCTAATTGATTGTATTATTTTTAACGAAACATTTTCTCAATAATAAGACGCTCTATTTCAAAAAGTGAAATTGTCATTTTCACCCATTACCCACAGATTTTTCCTACAATCCGAATCCATTAAAGAGTGCTGAAAGGAAGCGGCAAGTAAATTGAAACATAAGGTGAGGCACAAATATGAATAACGTTCTTATTATCGACGACCAGCCGCTATATAGTGAAGCGCTTGCTTCTCTTGTTCAAACCGCTTTCCAATCTGTTAACATCGTAGAGTCAACAGACAGCGCTGAAGTGATGGATATCGTTCGTAACCAACCTGTCGATTTGGTTATTTTGGATGTCGTACTGGGTGACCGAGACGGTATGCGCCTAGCGAAAAATATATTAGCGACGGGTTACCAAGGTAAGATTTTGTTTATTTCTTCTCGCGATTATTCGAGCTTGTCTAAAGCGGCATTTGAAATGGGTGCACATGGCTTTTTGAATAAAAACGAAGCGAAAGCAACCATTTTGGATGCTATTGTTAGCGTGACGCGTGGGTATTCTATGTTTAAAGCGACGCATAACCAATCATCGGGTAGCGTCACTTTATCGAATCGTGAAGCGATGGTATTTCACTATCTCGCTCAAGGTTACTCGAATAAGAAGATCTCAGAGCAACTGTCATTGAGCGCTAAAACCATCAGTACTTACAAAACTCGTATCTTGAAGAAATATCATGCTGAGTCAGTGGTCGAATTACTGAACACACTTCCTCAAGAAGAATGCGGAAGCCTTTGCTGTTAGCCGCTCTTCGAAATAACACGACTAAGTAATCACATATTTCGCGATAGCATCAGTTAATAGCTGGTGCATCGAGTTGTAGCGATGCGTTTGCTTCATTTGTACCACCACTTTTGGGCGCCCCTGCGGATAAAAAGTTTCAGGTACAGGAATAAAATTAAAGCCATCAATTGGTTTTTGATACTCAAGTAAAATCGTCGCTGCCCCTCTCATTCTAATAACCTTAAGTAAGCTGGTTATATTTCCGATAGTAGCGACTCGATCAATGTTAAGTCCGCTCTGCTCAAGGGCTCGTTTAGTGACTTGTTCCCTGTCCTTCCACCCTGCCAACTCAAGTAGAATAAATTTAAGCTCACACGCTTTTTCTACTTCAGTAATACCTAAATCGGCAGGCACGACGATGACGGCAGGAGCGTAACCAATAAATTGCTGATGAATGGATTTTGGGTATTCCTCATTAAAGTAATGCAATTGCATATCGACTTTATCTTCAAGGATTTCATCGATCGTGCTATCCGTGCTGCTTGCAACATTGACGTGGGCATTAGGAAACAACTCCATCAGATCATCCAACAGCAGGTGGCCAAAGGATTGCTGCGCGGATTGTGGCAAACAGATGGTGATGCTCCTGTCATAAGACAGAGGATCAAACTCACGTCTAATCAAGCAGGTTTCTAGCTGATCAAGTGCATTCGTAATTTCGGGCAACTTCCTCTTTAGATAATGCGTAGGCTCAAAGTGATGAGCGTGTCGGATAAACAGTTCATCCTCTAATTGCGTTCGTAAACGGGTGAGATACTTACTTATAGACGCTTCGCTTTTACCCAACGCTTTCGCGACAGGTTTAAGTTGACGATGACGCTCCAGCAACACAAGAATTTTGAGGAGATTTAGGTCGAGATCTTTATTCACAGCGTGGTTACCAAATAGAATCAAAGACTAATTATATTTTTATAATTACTTTCGGCCAAATACAAAGAAAGCAGCCTTTTCATAGGCTGATTAACTATAGGAGACTAAAGTCACGTTTTGGTCAAGTTTATCAGACTCTTACACCGCCAATTAGTGACAATATAGTCATTTAGTCGCAATTTCAGGTTTAAGACATTGTCTCAGTTTAGACTCGTTGGCGTTTGGTCTCGTACAGTTCTTCATCCGCACGCATAATGACATCTTGCAGTGACTCATTTGCATTACTAATGGCTAACCCTGTACTCACACTAATATTGACCTCCATCTTCTTCAAAGGATTTTCTCTTACCGTGTCTTAAAGCTTTTTCTCTAAGGTGGAAGCCTTACTTGCACCGCAGCCCGGTAGAATTGCGACAAACTCATAACCCCCGGTTCTAATTAAATAATCGGTAGTTCGAAATACTTTTCGCATTGCATAAGCGGCCACAAAATAGACGAGATATAAAAACTATAATCAATAACAACCTTGCTCAATGGGTAGTTGTATACCATCAGGTTGTTATTATCAGCCACATAGGAGAAGTGGACCCCAATG
>NZ_JAHGAH010000280.1:0-8542 GCF_030248475.1 Vibrio sp. D173a | reverse complement strand
TGTGATCAAGAGACAGCCGAATCGGCAGGCATTCTCTATTTCACAAAGTTTTAGCGCTAGATAGTGTCTTTATTGGGAGAGCTTTTTCATTTGTAAGCCCATAAAGATGAAGCTGATGCCTTCAATCAGTAGCGAGATTCCGACAAACGTGCCCAATAACGTTGTTGAGAATGCAGGATCATCGAGCAACATGAAGAAGTAACCACCGATAAGCACTGAAATTACACCACTGAATACGATAACGTTGCTGCTTGGTAGGCTACGGTTGCTCAAACCAAAGAAGATACGAGTCAAACCGTTTAAGATCATCACAATCACCATCAACATGGTAATCGTGACAAGGCCCGCCAGTGGTTTGAACAAGATAAACAGACCACCCACGATATACAGTACTGCACTTAATACATACCAAAGCTTCTCTTTCCAAACATTGATGGAGAATGTGTGGTAAGCCTGAACCAGACCACTGAACAAGAGTACGGCACCCACGATGGTTGAGATCGTCACGCCTGCCAGTACGGGCAAACTCATTGCCCCAATGCCCATTAGTGCGATGATAACACCAACGATAACGAAGTATTTCCAGCCTTTAGATAGGAATGTAGGCTGTTGTGATTGATTAGAATTTTCCATTGAATGCCTCTTGAATTAAACGCGAGCCGCCTCTTCAGTCTAGTCTATTAAAAACGTAGAGAGTTCACAGACTTAACTGAAATACGTGTCCCGTTTGCATTAATAGATGTTAAACCTGTATCACATCGCCGCCTATACGCTATTTTTGAACAATAAGTTTCTAGATTGCTGGATTAAACCAGTGCAAAACAAGGAGATGGGGAGTAGGATTAGCGGCTTTCTAACGCCAGTTGCCTGCCTTTTCTTGATAAGTTCTCACTCTTTTGATTCAGGCTACATTTTAGAGGATGACATTTTGCTCGATCATCACATTCGCACCTTCATTTCTGAAAAGCTCAGTGCTGTCGGTATTAACAGCGACCCATATGGCATTGAACTCACCACCGTATTTATCCTAGCAAGCCTCACCGCGGCAGCAGTCAGTTATTTGATCGTGCATCACTTGATTGTTCGCTCAGTGAATAACGTGCTGCAGAAAGCCAACAAACCGCTCGCTGAAAGTTTGGCGAAATACGATGTATTAGAGAAACTGTCGCTGCTTATCCCAATTATGGTACTGGATGTGTTCATTCCCCTTGCAGTAGGCCACTATGATTGGTTGGCTGCTATCTTCGATAGGATTTTGAGCATTTCGATTTTGGTCATCTTTGTATGGATGATCTTCGCCCTACTCGACGCAATGAATGACATCGCGACGTTTAAAGGCATAACAAAAAAAATGCCGATCAAGAGCTTTGTTCAGTTGATTAAGCTGTTCACCTTCTTTGTTGGCGTCGTGGTGTCTATGTCCATTCTCGCCAATGAGTCCCCGGTCATTTTCTTGTCTGGATTAGGTGTCGCGACTGGTTTCGTGATGCTGGTGTTTAAAGACACAATATTGGGCTTCGTTGCTGGCATTCAGCTTTCTGCAAACCGCATGATCAGCTTGAACGATTGGATTCAAATGGACGCTTATGGCGCAAATGGCACGGTAGAAGAAATCTCTTTAACCACGGTGAAAGTCAGAAACTTTGACAACACCGTGAGCATGCTGCCTGCTTATGCTCTGGTTCAGAACGCATTTATCAACTGGCAAGGCATGTCAGATTCAGGTGGTCGCCGTATCAAGCGCTCCGTAAATGTTGACGTTACATCGATTCGTTTCTTATCTGATGCAGAAGTTGAAAAGCTGAAAAGCATTCGAATCTTGCGCCAATACATCTATGAAAAATCGCGAGACATCAACGAATACAATGAGGAAATGAGCGACGAACCAACTTTTGGCAACCTTCGTCAGATGACCAATTTGGGTATGTTTCGAGCTTATATTAATGCCTATTTGAAAGCGAACAAAGACATCCACCAATACATGCTTATCATGGTGAGACAGCTAGAACCGACGCCAGAGGGTATTCCACTTCAAGTTTACGCCTTTACGAACAATACAGACTGGGCTTACTATGAAGGCGTACAAGCAGATTTATTCGATCATATCTACTCTATTATGCCCTTGTTTGGTTTACGCCCTTACCAGATGTTCACGAGTCACGATGCCAGACAGATTGGACTGGAACAGGTCACCAGTAAAAACGCTCAGTAGCATTGCCTCAAGAGTGAAGCCTATGCTTCACTCTCTAAACTGGGCGCGAGGTTTTTACGATTGTAACGATGCTCCGTAAGCACCCCACCTTCCACCTTGTAACGCAAACCGTATTTACCGATACAACCTCGTAACCTTGAACGCGTCAAACCTGATAAATCAGATGCGGTACTTGCTTTATCTACAAGCTGCACCCAATAGGTTTCCATTTTGTCCTTCACAATGATCTCCCCCGACCAACATTTATAGATTTAGGGAGAATTCTTACAAATACCGATAGTAGTCTGGATAGCATACGGCAGAACTTTTTTATCAGAATGCCTACGAGAATCGCAGTTTTCTCGTTCAAGGGTGTACTAATGCGTTGAAAACAAAGCTTTCCGTCTAATTTTTCTATTACAAACTGAATATATAGATCAGTGATTAAATGATAAATTTCCCGCGATTCGCCTTTTGGAACCTAACTTTCAGAGAATGGCGTGAGTTACCGATAAGACGATGCTCAAGCGAATTTAAAGGGGTAATACTTCACGCAATTATCCCTACTCGTTTTTCTAGCCCTTCTTGAATTTCACCAATCAATTACATTGGTTATTTGTACTTCCGACTTTTCGCCAGACACCCCATGTACCATCGGCGCCCGGTTCATTCCCTGAGGTCCACCATTGGTTATCCCACTCACCACCGTTCCAAGAAACACGATGGCAAGGTGACGCATAAGTTTTACTCCTGTCCCACATTTCTCCTGTAGAAGCCACTTTTGCTTTTTGAACCACGACGACTTCTGATGTATCAAACAACGAGCCGTCTTTGACGGTTAACAAGAAGCGCTAGGTCGTGTCAGCAGCTATTTCTGCAAAACGAACGGTAGTCTCTTCCGTAGTTGGTGATGCTATATCTGCAAGGGGGGATGAAGGGGAAAGTTGTTTCCATTCAAAAGTTAATAAGTCACCGTTTGGATCTCTCGATTGAGCACCAGATAAACTAATCGACCCTGCACCTGTCAGTTCATATAGATTCGAGGTTGCCACTGCGATTGGAGGCTGATTTTCTTGAAGTGAGCGAGCAGACAAAGGTTTCGGCTCTGCATTCAATCGCTGTAAGACTTGATTCACTCTCTCTTCCATTGAGGAAGGTCGAGTAGATCGTGACATGGGACTAGATACATTTGAATCATTTAACACCACCACATAGGTGCCTTGAGAAGAAGCATAAACGGGAAAATTCAGTATCAATGGTAATGCACTTAAACAGAGTTTTTTATAAGGGAACATAATATTCAACCTTCAAAGACGGTATGTATGGCTGCTCGAATTGTTTGTTGGGATGCTTGTTTGTTTAAATACTTGTTTGTTAGAATAAATGCTTGTTGGGATGCATCCCAAGACAACCGACGAGCAGGATATAAGAGAGATAAAGTATGTCGGGGCATAAAGAATGCCGAGAGCGCCACTCCCGACAGTCTTTATGCTTTCGTGCTACTGGCAGGCAGCGCCCTTGTTGATCCAGACACTGGACACATTAGGCTGCTCGCCACGAGTCCACCACTTGGCCTCAAATTTAACCCCGTTATAGGTAACCTGAGCACCTCCCGAGTATGCTGCTTGACTTGACCATGGCAGCACAACATCACTTAGGAGTTCCCAAGCATCACTACTGTCAGGTTGATTATTTTGACTCCAGTGCTTTGCCTTCCAAACCAACTGCTTGTAGCTAACTAAGTCACCACCTGAATAGGATTTGCTGGCAGACCACGCGTCGTAATTCGTGGCATTTGGGTCACTGACGCTGCAGGTATTGCCGCTGGCTTTCACGTTAAGCGTTGTATTTGCGCTTGCACTCTCCCCTTTAGGATCGGAAACAACAACACTTAGCAAAAATTGACTATCAACCGTCACGTCTGGAACTGAAAGTTGAATCGTGCCACCGGACATAGTCTGATAAGCTAAGCCTGAAGTGCTCCACTTAAATGACAGCACATCACCATCAGGATCTGATGCCGTCGCGGTTATCTCTATAACCTCTCCGGGTTTTGCATCAATACTGCTTGGAAGAGAGACTTCCGGTGCATGGTTTTGAGTTGGTTGGGGCTGAGCAATAATGGTGACCATATCACTGGAGCTCGATTTACCGTCTGAAACCAACACAGAAAATACATAAGATTGCTCTTGTGTCGATTCTGCCAAAACCACATTGGTTGTCATTGCGTTGCTTGCTTGAATGCTCGCGGGCAAACCCGATATCTGCTCCCAAACATAAGTTAACTCGTCACCATCAGCATCCGTGGATTTGTCGGCCGATAAGGTGATAGTTGCTCCTGACAATACTGACTGGTCTTCACCTGCGTGCGCTACGGGCTTATTGTTCTCGGATGGTTTTAAAGAATCTGACTGGACGATAGAAACCTCTAACGCTTGCTTTGGCTTCTCTATATCTAACGAGCTTAAAACAGCGTTATCACACACAACCTCTGCCCTTGTTGGATCATCGGTCTGCTTAAGGTTGATATGGAATTTGTTCATCACATTATCGTCGAAACGGAATCCAACCAACTGATAATTGTCCGTTTGGTGGTCTTGACCGTTATACACTTTGACATAACAACCTGTCGTATCGAGGCGATCAACAGGAGTAGGTTGATAAACAAACCCATAAGCGCCGTGCAAAGCAGGGAAAATGTAGCTATCTAATTGTTGCTGAGGATCGTAATAACCTACTAGCGTCGTTACTGGTACACCATAGTCAGTTGGAATACGTGTTGGTTTACCCTCGGCTACCTGATCTTCAGTGGTTTCTAGCCATGCTTTTCCATCACTGATGTAAAACTTACTATCACCTCGATTCAAGTTAACCAACTGACCATTAACATGAGCCGTCATTCCATAGCCAGAGTAACGCGCAATGTTCACAGCTTTGCCTACTGCAACATTTTCTGCACTAGGCAAATAAATATCGCGTATCCAACGTCCATCTCCCGTCTCGACTTTCGTGATGTCAAAATCGTTGATGTAGCCCAACAATACGGAGCCATCGATGTCGTCTTTGATCGTATTCAATTGTGATTGAGAGGTAATCGATTTCGATAACAAAATAGCGGGTTGCTGGAACGCTTGCATCGCTTTCGTTTCATCATTCCACTTAGTAAACCCAGTAGAAGATGATTCATCAAATGTAGCTTTGCCCTCCATAAAAGTCTGAATTTTCTCTAGCACATAAGGCGTATGCAGCGTGTATTTGGAAATTGGTGAAGTTGGCTCACCGCCCCCCATCGCATCTCGATTAAACTTGTAGCCTTCAAATGCAGGAATGCCAATCCCATCGCTACAGCAAACTTGGTCTTCGCCATTACGCTTGTTCCACATGAAGTTGGCAATGAAACGCTTCTGCAATAGATCCCCCCCCCAAGCAGAGTTGATGTCCGTTGATGGGCGGTGTGTCGTCCCATCAGTGCCTCCTGGCCAATGACCCAACCCAAAGTTATGGCCAACTTCGTGACTCCATTCATTTCCCACTGATGAGTCGATAGTCACCATGCCGTTGCCTCCACTACCACCGTGAGCAACAACACCATTTTGATAACGACCTACTGCTGCAATCGCGGTAATTTGGTTCGCCGTGTACGGGTGTGCTCTCTCTGACACTGACGTTGATGAATTGATCCCATAGTTTGCGAGATTAATACCATGGGACATCAAGATCTTAGTGGTATACGCTCGCATATCTCCTTGGTGCCAAGTCCCAGTGCTCGGGTCAAGCTCTGTAAGTAAATCTCCATCCGGTAGCATCACTTCATCAAGTTTCACGGTTTCGTAAGGGTTAACAATCAACTTACTTACCGGAATTTTCTGGAAGTAATCCTTGTGCAACTCTGGATTATCAGCGAAGTAGAAACGTCCCCTTGGATTAGTCAGCATCCCCAAATCCATCGTATTAATGAGCAGTTCGTTAGGCGCGCCAATATCCAAATCGGACAGAAGACCAGATGTACTCCCATTGAGCAACTCCAAAGTCAGACCGTGTTGTATCCAAGTCGCTGGGAGCGTTACAGACCACATGTCTTGCGCGTACATAATGTCGAGGTTGGGGCCGTCATGATTGGGAAGTTGCTCTGGTGTGTTTAGTGATAAAGCACCCAACTGATTGCCTTGACTATCTCGTGCAATAACTTTGACTTGTGATGAGACATTTAAAGGTTCAACTGGCTTAACAAGAAGTAAAGTATCACGCAATGCGGTGAGATGCGGCCTAGGGTCGCCTTTATCATTGTAATGAGGGACAGTAATGTTTTGCGCATAAATCACCATCGCCTCAAAATCACCCTGTAAATTATTTACTGGCGTTTCATTATTAAATTGAATAACTTGAGCATTTGCTATTCCTGAAAGCAATATTCCACCAACTATATTAAGTCCCATACTGACTTTATTTCTTTTCATACTTCCCTCTTCTATTTATATAACAACATTTCAACTAGCCACTGCTTTAGCCAATGATAAATCTAATTATCTTTCTTAGACAACATAAGGATTGAGCTTCGTTGACAACCAACAAACCAAGACAAAATAAAGAAAAAACCTATTAAAGTTTAAATTTTAGAATTAACTTATTTAGTAACGGATCATTTAACGATAAAGATATCAAATAAGATTTTTAGAGCATCAACTCCAACAAATAGAACCAATAATGATTAAAATTAAATACAAATCAACAATTTAAACAGATACCAAGCAGAAAGCTTATCTAAATAAAATATTTACCAATATATTTAAACCAATGAAAGTTTGAGTACTGAGTTTTAAACCAGCCTCTAGCTATAGATAAGTTCAGATTTATACTACAACATTAATATTTGCATTCGACTGATAAAAGTGAATATTAAAAATTAATTTAATTATCAATATAAAAATGGAATAAGAGTCAAATATTTCACTAGTTTCAATTAAGTTATATCATCACTCACTGAATCAATAACTCACTTTATAGAGCGTTTTTTTAAGCTGTTATTTTTCTGGTAATAAAAAAGCGGAGAAGGAAGTCCCTCTCCGCTTTGCGCGTTATTGATACTTGCTTAAAGACGCTATGGTGTCACATCTGTAAACGTGAACGTGCCGTTATCCAGTTCGCGTTTCACTTCTTGCTTTTGGTCAAAATCAATCTTAGTCAGGTCAACTTTCTTGATTCTACTGTCGTGCATCGTGGTGTAGTACAGCGCCTTGTTACCTTGATCGATGACCGAAGTCCATTGTGTCGCACTTGGCAGATCTGGAATATGGTTACGGTACTCTGGGTTAAACTCGGTGCCAATTGGAATGTCGAAGTTGTTCAGAATATGGAAGGCTTGTGACACTGCCTCTTCACCCGTTTTTGATTCTGGGGCTGTATTTACGAAAAATGCCGCACGTACAAAACGCGATGGTGGCGTAATGTCACCCGGTAAACCTAAGAAACCAGAACCAATACCAAAAGACTTCGCTTCGACACCACCGAATTTAGTCGGAGCACTGGTGCCTGGTTGCAAATGAATGTAGTTATTCAAGTTGGTGACTTGCCATGGGAAAGTTGGTGAATTAGTTAGCACTCCAACCTCGTTATCATAGATGTGCACTTGGCCATGATCCATGATTTCAATAACGATGTTGTTGCCTGCTTTATCGGTAACGCGCCAATGTCCAGTCGGTGAAGGTTGACCTTTCTCATCAATATAAACAGGAACAATATCGATATTTTTCATTGCCGTTTTAACTTCATCCACGGTTTTGAACTGCGACAGCATCCAACGTACAAAATCCATATCCGCAATACTGTCTGCTCGATCATTCGGATCATACGCTTTTAGTGAACCGTAACCTTTGAAGTAGAACAAACCTGCAGTTAGACCTTCTTCATTGATGCCTTCACCAATAAAACGATCATCACTCACTGAAATACCAACAAAGCCGTACTTGCTCTTCCAGCTCAAACCTTGCTTTTGGTCTGGCATCGTTGAGGTAAACGTGTAATCACGAGGAGCAACAATCAGTTTACTATTGAGATCGCTCTCACCCCACTCAATTGTTCGAGCGTGAATGTGGTCGTTTGCAGTCGTCGAAAGTGAGATACCAGTACAAGCGGTCGCCGGAGCAATGATGCTTGCAGAGAGTGCCATAGCAAGGAAGGTTTTCTTTATCATTTTTAGTTCCACCAGAGGGGTAATAATTCGCGATTGTAGCCCTTTTTAGGCAACTTACAATCGAAAATATATAAAATTGATGGAATATAAAATTGATGGAATATAAAATTGTATCAATCGCTAAAACGGAAACGCCCAAAGTTAGAAGTGGCCCCCAATTT
>NZ_JAHGAH010000028.1:0-20499 GCF_030248475.1 Vibrio sp. D173a | reverse complement strand
AGGCCTCCTCCTACTCGATTCTGTTACTTTGGTACTGTACCTTCAGTGCGTAAATTTGTAGGTCTATTCTTACTTTTCCTTTTTAATCTGATAGTTAGCGAGTAATTATTACGCTTAATCTTTATCAGGTTAATTGGTTTAAAAATACGCAATTGTGTGGCTATTGTGCGCAAATGGTCAGGGAAAAAGCAGAAAAATAAGTTTGGTGAATTAATTGCTTTATTCTTCAAGTGGTTAAATATGACTTCCAGCTAACATTTATCGAGATAAAGTGGAGCAAAATCTGTACATTACACTATGTTGTAAATAAACAATCCCCCAATGGAGATGAAAATGAAAAAGCTAATGACGTCACTGGCTGTTGCAGCCGCTATTGCTTCACCTGTTGCCCTTGCTGACAGCACGCCAGTTATGTTCTCGACTATCGATAATACTAACGCACCTTCTAACTCTTCTGTTGGTGGTGTTCGTCTTGCGGTTCTTCACGGTCAAGTGAACGAAGTGAAAGGTGTCGACTTCTCTCTACTAGGTATGTCTGAAACAGACCGCACAACGGGTGTTAATTTCGGCCTTTTCTTTGGTGCGTCTAAAGTAAACCAAGAAATGAAAGGTGTTTCTCTAGGTCTATTCAACTGGAACCAAGGCCAAACTACGGGTCTTAACCTAGGTGCGGTAAACGTGACTAACAACGTTGAAGGTCTAAACTGGAGTGCTGTGAACTACTCTGAAGGTTACACAATGGCAGACATCGGTCTGGCAAGTATCTCTAAAAAATCTAACTTCCAGCTAGGTTTCTTCAACATGACAGACCAAATCGACGGCGTTCAAATTGGTCTTCTAAACTGTGCGGACAACGGCTTCTTCAAGTGTTTCCCAATCGTGAACTTCGCTAAATAATCAGCGAGCTTCGCCAAAAGTTAAGTCACCTTCCTAACTTAACGCCAGATACAAAAAGACCCCAGCATGATGTTGGGGTCTTTTTTATTGAGCTGTCTATTTGATTAAACGCGTTGATGTTTTTCGTTGCTGCATTTTCTGGTGCACACCACGACGTAGCGCTTTGACCCGATTTTCGGCTCGGTCCACGCCGAGCAAAACGGTCAGTGCCAATACGGTAATGATGATCGACTGCGATAAATAACCCAAACCAATCATCAAGCCCAATCCTGCCAATACCCAAATCACGGCTGCAGAAGTTACGCCATGGATTTTGCCGTCTTGAGTCATCATCACACCGGCACCTAAGAAGCCAACGCCCGTGATGATCTGACCCAACACGCGAGCTTGGTCGAGTGTATTTGGCGAGAGTGACACTGCCATCGACATAAACAAGTAAGTGCCTGAGATAACGAGAATTGCGGTACGAATACCAACGGGCTTACCTCGTGTCTGGCGTTCTATACCGATCATCAAACCATTAATAGCACAGCAAAGTAGTGCCGCCCAACTGAATGGGCCAAGATCGAAATAGTGTTCAAAAGTTGCTTGCATCTTAACCTCCAAATTTGCGGAGTATGCATAGATAAGACCGTTCGATCGAACAAAAGCTTTTGCTCGTAACGATAACTTTTATACGGCTAGCAACTTACTCTAGATGCAGATCCAGAGGCGTTTTACTTGGACGACCGCCAATTTCACGGGTTAGTTTAGGCACTAGGTAACCGGAAACTCGCGTGATCACACCGCGCATGATTGTTTTGGCTTCTTCATCGGAAACAAAGTAGTGCGCCGCACCTTGGACTTTATCTAATACGTGCAAGTAGTAAGGCAAAATGCCCGCATCAAACAAGGCTTCGTTTAATGCAACTTGTGCTTCAATGCTGTTGTTGACGTCTTTCAGCAAGACGGCTTGGTTTAGCAAGGTCACTCCGGCTTGCTTAAGTTTCGCCATTTGAGCGGCAAATTCAGCGTTGATTTCGTTAGCGTGGTTGATGTGCGTCACCAACACGATTTGCAGACGAGAAGCGCGAAGTAGTTGGCATAGCTCATCAGTGATACGAGCAGGAATCACCACTGGCAAGCGGCTGTGAATACGCAGGCGTTTGATGTGTGGGATTTGTGCGATGTGCTCCAATAACCAGTGGATCTCATCGTCTTTTGCCATCAAAGGATCGCCACCAGAGAAGATCACTTCGTTCAGCTCTGGTTGCTGCGCCATATACTCTAAGCACTTTTTCCATGCTTGCTTGCCGCTTTTATTCTCTTGATAAGGGAAGTGACGACGGAAGCAGTAACGGCAATTCACCGCGCAGCCACCTTTCACGATCATCAAGGCGCGATTGCGGTATTTGTGCAGTAATCCAGGCAGCTCGTTGCCTTGCTCTTCTAAAGGATCATTGGAATAGCCTTCATGGACCTCAAACTCTTCGCTCAAAGGTAAAACTTGGCGCAAAAGTGGATCGTAAGGATTGCCTTTTTCCATCCTATCGACAAAACTTTGCGGTACACGCTGTGCAAACAGCTTGCGTGCAGCAAACCCGTCTTGCCATGGCGATGGATCTATTTCCAACATTTCCAGCAATTTTGCAGGATCAGAGATCCCATTCGCTAACTGTTTGAGCCAGTTTTGCTCAACAGATTCGACTTTTCGGGTTATTATGTGCGGCATTGAATTTAGCTCTAAGAATGTAAGAGGAAAAAATGGCTACAGTTAGCACCAATGAATTTAAAGGCGGCCTTAAGTTAATGCTTGATAACGAGCCTTGTGTAATTCTGGAAAACGAATACGTTAAACCAGGTAAAGGCCAAGCGTTCAACCGCGTTAAAATTCGTAAACTTCTTTCTGGTAAAGTGCTAGAGAAAACATTCAAGTCTGGTGACACTTGTGAAGTGGCAGACGTAATGGATATCGACCTAGATTATCTATATTCAGACGGCGAATTCTACCACTTTATGAACAACGAAACTTTCGAGCAGATCGCTGCAGACGCGAAAGCAGTTGGCGACAACGCTAAGTGGTTGGTAGAAAACAACACTTGTATGATCACGCTTTGGAACGGTAACCCAATTACTGTGACTCCACCAAACTTCGTTGAGCTAGAAGTTACAGATACAGATCCAGGCCTGAAAGGTGATACTCAAGGTACTGGTGGTAAACCAGCGACGCTATCAACTGGCGCTGTTGTACGTGTTCCACTATTCATCGCAATCGGTGAAGTGATCAAAGTTGATACTCGTACTGCTGAATACGTAGGTCGTGTGAAGTAATTCACCCAAACGTACTCGATGAAAAAGGTCGCTTCGGCGGCCTTTTTTATTACCTGACATTCTCCTCGCCCTCATCCCTACTGTCAAAAATCGATATCTGCCGCAAATTCTTGGTGATTTTGTATTATTCGTAAAAATCTCATTAATTCCATGAATCTTTCGATTATTTCTTAATGTAACAGTTTGATACATTAGTCCTCGTTGTCAGAGAGTTGCATAGCAATTTGATTTTTATCGATTTAACTCAATGACAATCCAAAAGGAGAACAAAATGGAAAGCAGAGGCTTAGGACGAGGTTTAAAAGTGGAAGAGAGACGTCAGTTACTACATAAAGGATTGAAAGCAGCCGTATTTGGTATCCCGCTGCTGGCAATCGGCTTAACGATTAATAGCTCAGTGCTGATGACCGATGCGGGTTACAGCTATGTGCATCAGAACAACATCACCGGTGAATTGGACGTATTCACAGAACCGGGCATTCATTTTCGTATGCCGTTTTTGTCCAAGATCACCAAGTATGACCAAGTGATCACCGTGTCATTTGGTAATAGCAAGGGCGAGGATTTTTATCAACGTCTTGATGCGGTGCAGGTTCGCTTTGCTGATACCTACATTGGTCAGATCCCAGTGACATTCCGCTTTAAGCTCAGCAATGATCCTGAAGCGGTTAAGAAGATGCACAAAGAGTTCCGTAACAACAGCAACCTTATCGATGCACTGCTGGTGAAGAACGCGCGTAATGTGACGGTGATTACCGCAACTCAGTACACGGGTGAAGAGTTCTTCCAAGGTGGCTTGAACCAGTTCAAATCCAAATTGGGTGACCAACTGCGTGAAGGTATTTATCTGACTGAACGTCGTCAGGTCGAAGTGGAAGAGCTAGACCTTGCTCCGGTGGGTGCGAATCAGTCGAACGCGAACCAACTGCAACGTACTAACCAATTGGTGTGGAAAACGGTTCCGGTTGTGGATGGAACGGGGCAACCAATCCGACAGGATAACCCGCTACAGCAATACGGTATTCAAGTGACGCAGGTGACCATCGGTGACCCGCAGCCAGAGAAGCAGCTTGATCAGTTGTTGGCAGATAAGAAGCGTCTAGTTGCTGACCGTATCCGTGCGATTCAGGAGCAAGAGACGTCGAAAGCACAAGCAGAGACTGAGCAGCTACGTAAAGAGATTCAACGTACCCGTGAAGTACAAGATGCTCAGCGCAGTAAAGAGCTCGCGATCATCGCACAGCAAAAAGAAGTCGAAGTTGCGCGTCAAATTGCGGAGCGTGAAATCGTCGAAGTAGAGAAAACTAAGCGACTGGCTGAGGTGGAAAAAGAGAAAGAGCTAGCGGTAGCGGAAGCGAACCTAGCGATTCAAAAAGCCAATGCTTTGTCTGCGGAGTTTGAAGCAAAAGCGATTCTTGAAAAAGGCCGCGCAGAAGCGGAAGTCTTGAAAGCGAAGTACGCAGCTCTAGGTGCAAACCGAGAAGTGTACTTGGCAGAGTTGAACCGAGATGTGGCGAACTCGCTGTATAACAACCTGCAAAACTTCCAAGTGCAGATGCCACAAAACTACATCGGTGGTGGTGAAGAAACAGGTCTTAAAACCAACCTTGATGTCATTACTGGCTTTGGCGCATTGGGCTTAATGGACCAAACCAAGAAGGTCACACAGCAATAAGATCATGGGTGGTCAAAAGCTAAAAAAGCAAAAAGATCATGGGTGACCAAAAACTCTTACAACTGTACAAATCAGAGTAATGCAGAGGCTGATACGTGTTATCGGCCTCTCTTTTTTGTTGGTTATCTATTGCTGAATATTTGCGCTTTATCTCAATATCACATTGATTTTAAGAAGATAAAAAGGCGAGGGTGAAATTTGTGGCTATAGTAAATCGACACCCAACAAGCGCAAGGAAGCACTATGTCGAATCAAGAACAACATCACCCACTCAATGATTTTGTTGAATACCCACCACAAGAAATGGCAGCAAGAGCTGTACATAATCTTGAGCAACTTCAACGCCGTCATTCCATTCGCAGCTTCTCTGATCGTCCAGTGGCGAAAGAAGTGATTGAGCATTGCATTCGAGCGGCAGGTACAGCTCCGAGTGGGGCAAACCATCAGCCTTGGCATTTTGTTGCGATTAACTGTGCGGAAGTCAAAGGGCAGATCCGCCAAGCCGCTGAAGAACTAGAGCGTTCTTTCTATGAAGGGAGAGCAGGGCAAGAATGGTTAGATGCACTGAAGCCACTCGGTACCAATGCCAGTAAGCCTTATCTAGAAAAAGCACCGTGGTTGATTGCGGTGTTTTCGCAGAAGAAGGGCGGCATGAGTAACGATGGGGAACAAACTAACTATTACGTGCACGAGTCAGTCGGGATTGCCACAGGCTTTTTACTTCAAGCACTGCACAATGCAGGTTTGGGTACGTTGACACACACGCCAAAGCCGATGAGTTTCTTGAGTAAGATTTGTGGGCGAGACAACGATGTCGATCGTCCATATATGCTGATTGTGACTGGTTATCCGGAAGAAGATGCAACCATTCCAGAACATGCAATACACAAAAAATCACTGGATGAAATCGCGACCTTTATTGAATAGTGTCTAAAACGAATAGCGCTGACGATAAATACAAATAACAGGCAATAAAAAGCTGGCGATGTGCCAGCTTTTTTCATTTTCCATCAGCGTCTTAAATCATGAAGATAAAGACAACCGCCAGTGCAGAGATAAGACCTGCAAACGCGTAACATGCGATCTTACCTACCACACCTGTGTTGAATTTAAGGTCGTGCATGCCGTGGTGTACACGGTGCATTGCATGCCACATTGGCAACGCTAGCGTACCGATGATGAACAGTGCGCCAATGATGCTAGTTGCGAATTCAGACACGCGCTCGTAGCTCATTGCTTCTGCATCAATCACACCTAGTGGAACTAGGATGCCGAGTACGAGTACCGTGATTGGCGTGATCATTGCGAACCAAGTACCTCCGGCACCAAATAGACCCCACCAGATTGGCTCATCAGAACGTTTCGGTGCTGTATTAACACTATAATTCGGTTTCATTACTCAAGCTCCTTACATCACGATGAGAACGATCAGTGAGATGAACGCAACTGCTGCCCACTGAGTCAGAACGATGATTTTCTTATCCACTGGTGGTTTGCCTTTCAGACGAATCGGCATAACTTGTGGCATCATGCTGAAGAAAGTTTGTGCGTGGAATAGGCTACCTAGTAGTGCAACGATGTTGATCGCTACCACGATAGGGTTTGCCATGAACTCCAACCAACCTTGCCAAGCTTCTGGGCCTTTCACTAGTGAACCTAGACCGAAAGTCAGGAAGATAGTGAACAGGATCAGAGGGAGCACAGTTGCTTCACGTAGCATGTAGAAGCGGTAGAAAGGATGGTTCTTCCACCAAGTGCGTTTTACTTCACGAACGTAAGGTTTACGGTTGCTCATCCTTATGCCTCCACTTTTTTCGGTGAACCATCAGGTTTCAACATAGCAATTACGAAGTCCATAGAAGACTCTACTTTGCCTTGGTTTACTGCCGCTGCAGGATCTACGTTCTTCGGACAAACTTCAGAACAGTAACCTACGAACGTACAACCCCAAGCGCCGTTTTCAGCGTTGATCAGCTTCATGCGCTCATCTTTACCGTTGTCACGGCTGTCTAGGTTGTAACGGTGTGCCAGAGTTAGAGCAGCAGGACCGATGAACTCAGGGTTCAAACCAAACTGAGGACATGCTGCGTAGCACAGACCACAGTTGATACAGCCAGCGAACTGCTTGTATTTCGCCATTTGCTCAGGCGTTTGCAGGTTTGTGCCGTCTTCTGGTTTGCGGTCGTTACCAATGATGTAAGGTTTGATAGCTTCTAGGCGCTCGATGAACGGCGTCATATCAACGATCAAGTCTTTCTCGATTGGGAAGTTTGCTAGTGGCTCGATAGTCACGCCATTCGGGTAATCACGTAGGAAGCTTTTACAAGCTAGCTTAGGCACGTTGTTTACCATGATGCCGCAAGAACCACAGATCGCCATGCGACAAGACCAGCGGTAAGACAGATCTTTATCTAGGTGATCTTTGATGTAGCCAAGCGCATCAAGCACAGACATGGTTTCATCAAATGGAACTTCGAATGTTTGCGTGTATGGTTCCGCGTCCTTCTCAGGGTCGTAACGCAGAATGTCTACTTTTTGAATGCGGTTTGATGACATTATGCTTGCTCCTCTGCCTTCTTCGTTTCTGCTTCAGCGGCTTTTTCTGCTGCTGCTGCTTTCTCTGCTGCTTCACCGTATAGACGGGCTTTAGGCTGAGATTTAGTGATCTTCACGTTGCTGTAGTCGATGTTTGGTGCAGCATCTTCTTGGAAGAAAGCGAGTGAGTGTTTTAGGAAGTTCTCGTCATCACGTTCAGTGCAACCGTCGTCTAGACGTTGGTGGGCACCACGAGATTCTTTACGTAGGATTGCAGAATGAACCATCGCTTCTGCGACTTCTAGGCCGTAACCCACTTCGATAGCGTATAGAAGGTCAGTGTTGAACACTTTACCTTTGTCTTTGATGCTGATTTTCTTGTAACGAGCTTTCAGCTCAGTGATCTTTTCAATCGTTGCTTGCATCAAATCTTCTTGGCGGTAGATACCACAACCTGCTTCCATGGTGTGACCCATTTCAGTACGAATATCTGCCCAGTTTTCATCACCTTCTTGGTTCATTAGAGCAGCAATGCGATCTTCAACTGCTTTCACCTGAGTCGCGATAGACTCTTCGTTCCAGCCTTTGAATTCTGCCGCGCGTTTCACCGCTTGTTCACCTGCAACGCGACCGAATACTACGAACTCAGCCAGTGAGTTAGAACCTAGACGGTTTGCACCGTGAAGACCAACAGACGCACATTCGCCAACCGCGAATAGACCTTTAATACGAGTTTCACATTCGCCGTTAGTCTCAATACCACCCATGGTGTAGTGAACCGTTGGACGAATTGGAATTGGCTCTTTTGCTGGGTCAACGTTCACGTAAGCTTTCGCTAGCTCACAAATGAACGGTAGACGCTCTTGTAGATACTCTTCACCTAGGTGGCGAAGGTCTAGATGCACCACATCACCAAGAGGGTGTTTAATGGTGTTGCCTTTCTGTTGTTCGTGCCAGAAAGCTTGAGAAACTTTGTCACGAGGACCCAGTTCCATGTATTTGTTCTTAGGTTGACCCACTGGAGTCTCAGGACCCATGCCGTAGTCTTGTAGGTAACGGTAGCCGTCTTTGTTGACGATGATACCGCCTTCACCACGACAACCTTCAGTCATCAGGATACCTGTGCCAGGAAGACCTGTTGGGTGGTACTGAACGAATTCCATATCACGTAGAGGAACGCCGTGACGGTAAGCCATCGCCATGCCGTCGCCCGTTACGATACCGCCGTTGGTGTTACAGTGGTAAACGCGACCTGCGCCACCTGTTGCTAGTACAACAGACTTCGCTTTAATCGTAACCAACTCACCTTCAGACATGTGGATTGCAATCAGACCTTGTACTTCACCTTCATCAACAAGCAAGTCGACAACAAAGTACTCATCAAAGCGCTTGATGTTGTCGTACTTCATCGACGTCTGGAATAGCGTGTGAAGCATGTGGAAGCCAGTTTTATCTGCAGCGAACCAAGTACGTTCAACCTTCATACCACCAAAGCGGCGTACGTTGACTTCACCGTTCTCTTTACGACTCCATGGGCAACCCCATTGCTCCATTTGGATCATTTCGCGAGTCGCGTTCTCTACAAAGTATTCAACAACGTCCTGTTCACATAGCCAGTCACCACCGCCAACAGTGTCGTTGAAGTGGTTGTCTAAGCTATCTTCATCCTTGATAACTGCTGCTGAGCCACCTTCTGCAGCAACCGTGTGGGAGCGCATTGGGTAAACTTTAGAAATAAGTGCTACTTCTAAGTCCGGGTTTGCTTCAGCCGCTGCAATAGTAGTACGAAGACCAGCGCCGCCTGCGCCGATGACTGCGATATCTGTGGTGATAATTTGCACAGTTATCCTCCAGTGTGTGATTGCGGAAATCCGCTTGTTATTGTGAGTGTGAGGGAAGGGTTTTAGGGCAATCCCTCAAAAGTAGTAGGGTTAGTGTAGGGGAGCCTTATGGCAGAAAAATTGATGTATTTGGGTTTTTTCTCCGGTAATGCACACAAGAGCATAGAAATTCTAGGTTATGTGACTGCTATCACGGCACGAAACGGTTGAGGCATAAACGTAAACTCGGTCAATGTTACATAGGTGTTGCGCGACATTACCCTCATTGATAATAGGATTAATTGTGAGTGTTTTTTGTACTGTGGAACGTGAAATGCTTGCTTCAATTTTAATCGAGTTTTATTCGTATTTAGACGGATGAAATTAAGATGAATCCCCTATCGATGAACTAGGCAAAGCGTGCCAAAATTGCTATTTTCCTCGCTCACTAATGTATTGAGAGTCTTGTTATGCAAACGACCTGGCAACCTACCGCTTCTATGGAACAACTTCGTCAACGTGCTGCGTTGATCACCGCTATTCGTCAATTCTTTGCCGAGCGACAGGTGATGGAAGTTGACACGCCGGCCATGAGCCACGCCACGGTGACGGACATTCATTTACATACCTTCCAAACCGAGTTTGTTGGACCGGGCTATGCCGATGGCAGCAAACTGTTCTTTATGACCAGCCCTGAATTCCATATGAAGCGCTTGCTCGCAGCGGGCAGCGGCTGTATCTACCAAATCAACAAAGCGTTTCGTAACGAAGAGAATGGCCGTCATCACAACCCCGAGTTCACTATGTTGGAGTGGTACCGCATCGGTTTTGATCATCATAAGTTGATGGATGAGATGGATGACCTGCTTCAACTGGTGCTGAAGTGTGGCGCGGCAGAACGTATGACTTACCAGCAAGCTTTTATTGATGTGCTGGGCGTGTGCCCGTTAGAAGGCTCGATGCAAGACCTAAAAGTGGTCGCGGCTAAGCTGGGTCTGAGTGACATTGCCGAGCCTGAAGAGGATCGCGATACCTTGCTGCAACTACTGTTCAGCATTGGTGTCGAAGCCAAGATTGGTCAGCAAGTGCCAGCATTTGTTTATGACTTCCCAGCATCGCAGGCGGCACTGGCCAAGATCAACCCGCAAGACAACCGAGTGGCGGATCGCTTTGAGGTGTACTTCAAAGGTATTGAGTTGGCGAACGGCTTCCACGAGCTGGATAACCCGAAAGAGCAATTGGCGCGTTTTGAACAAGATAATGCTAAGCGTCTGGAAATGGGCTTGAAGCCACAGCCGATTGATTACCACTTGATCGGCGCATTAGAGGCGGGCTTACCAGATTGCGCAGGCGTGGCGCTCGGCGTTGATCGCCTGATCATGTTGGCATTGGGTTGTGACCATATCGATCAAGTGACCGCTTTCCCATTCCCTATTGCTTAAGGATTGACGATGAACCTAACCGCTGCCCGTTTAGTATTGCTTAGCTACGCGACATTAATAGCGTACTTGGACAAGATGCAGCATGCGATGGCATACAGTGGTTTTGGTTTCTTGGCAGGCTTCTGTGTCGCAAATTGGCGTCAGCGTTGGATTGTGGCACTGAGTATTCTGTTATTCAGTGCTGTGATTGAAGTTTTACAAGGTTATGTGGGGCGCCAAACGTCTTGGTACGACTTGATTGCGAACTCGATTGGCATTCTAACTGGTCTGCTATGTTACCGTATTTGGAGCCTCTATCGACCTAGGTTGGTGAAGTCGCTATACTCGATTCGATAATGAAGAGGGAATACGATAACCATGAAAACGCGCGACAAAATCGTCTATGCCGCACTGGAGCTGTTCAACCAACATGGTGAGCGCAATATCACAACCAATCACATTGCTGACCATATTGAAATTAGCCCAGGCAACCTTTACTACCACTTCCGCAATAAGCAAGAGATTGTGCGTGAGATCTTTGCGCTTTACTCTGCGGAATTGCTAGAACGCTTTACCCCAATTCAAGGTTCTCAAGAGAGCCTGACCATGCTGAAAAGCTACCTCGACTCGATCTTCACTTTTATGTGGAAGTACCGTTTTTTCTACGCGAACCTTCCAGAAATCCTTTCTCGAGACGAGCAACTGCATGATGAATACATTGATGTTCAAGAGAAGTTGCAAGCCAACCTCATTGCAATCATGCAAGAGTTTGTGTCTTTGAAGCTGTTGAGTGTTGATCAAGAGCAGCTAAAATCACTGGTTTGTACACTGCACCTTATCGCGTGTAGTTGGTTAGCTTACCAATCGGCGATGTCACCAAAGACTCAAATCACTGAGCAAATGGTGAAACAAGGCATGCTGCAAATGCTTAACGTCGTTAAGCCAGTGGCGACCGAGCAGGGTATGGAGCAATTGCTGCTGCTTGAAGAAGCGGTGAGCCGACTGCACAGCTAATACTATTTTCCCTCCTCATTAAATCTAGAAAATGAGAGTATGGCTCTACGCTTAAAGTTTAGAGCGCAGCTCTCATTTTCAGCTCCTTCCTTGAGTTGACTTGCTGTGTTCATTTCGCACAATAGGATTCATGCACCCTAAAAGCATCCGTTGGGGTATGACTCTCGATAAAGGAACTATCGTTCAATGAACTACGACATTTTTAATGGCGATGCCGACGGCATCATCGCATTGCTGCAATTGCGTTTGGCGGACCCTATTGGCGCTGAATTGGTGACGGGCGTAAAGCGCGACATCAAGCTGGTGGAAAAAGTGGAAGTGCAAGCGGGCGATGAGCTAACAGTGTTGGACATTTCAATGGAAAAGAACATGGTAGGTCTGGAGCAAGCTTTGGCTCAAGGCGCGCATGTTTTTTACGCAGATCATCATAAAGCGGGTGAGATTCCTCAACACGGGAATTTGGACGCGCACATCGACCTTGATGCCAACATGTGTACCGCTTTGATTGTCGATCAGTTGCTGGCAGGGCGATTCCATACTTGGGCGATCACTGCGGCTTATGGCGATAACTTGATTACTAAAGCCGATGCGCTGGCAGATAAAACTGGACTCAGCGCAGAGCAAAAAGCGCAGTTAAAAGAACTTGGTACACTGATTAACTACAACGGTTACGGTTCTATAGTCGATGACCTTCATTTCCACCCGGCGGATTTGTACCAAGCGTTAAAGCAATACGTTTCACCATTCGATGCGATTGCAGATAAAGCCTCACCTTACTACCAATTGCAATCGGCTTATCAGCAAGATATGGATGCGGCACTCGCCGTCCCTGCGACTCATGAAAGCGCTAAGCTTAAGTTGTTTGAGCTGCCAAACAATGCGGCATCACGTCGAATAAGTGGCGTTTATGGCAACTGGCTTGCAAACCAAAATCCAGACTCTGCACATGCGGTGTTAACGGAAAATGCCGATGGTACTTACACCGTTTCTCTTCGTGCCCCGCTGAATAACAAGCAAGGTGCCGTGGCGGTGTGTGGGCAGTTTCCAACGGGCGGTGGTCGAGAAGCTGCCGCGGGCATCAATGCACTAAGCAAAGACGATGTCAGTGCTTTCATTGACGCAGTAGAGACTTACTACGCCTAGCATTATTCTGAATATGAATACAATAAAGGAGCCGAGTGGCTCC
The DNA here is from genome assembly GCF_030248475.1 of Vibrio sp. D173a. Taxonomy (NCBI): domain Bacteria; kingdom Pseudomonadati; phylum Pseudomonadota; class Gammaproteobacteria; order Vibrionales; family Vibrionaceae; genus Vibrio; species Vibrio sp. D173a. The sequence goes on along the minus strand of NZ_JAHGAH010000028.1, from coordinate 7,641 downwards.
TTTATTTTTGGGTTTCGTTATGGCACTGCTTAGCGCCGCGATGATAAATGGCTGCTATAAACGCTTTAACCAAGATTTCGGGTTCTGCGCTTCACTGTTACGGCGAATCTCGAAGTAGAGTGAGGCACGGTCTTGACCTCCGGTATCACCCGCTAGGGCAATCACTTCACCCGCAGTCACCTTATCGCCTTCTTTCTTAGTTAACGCTTGGTTGTAGCCGTAAAGTGTCATGTCGCCTTTGCCGTGGTCGAGCAGTACCACTAAGCCATAGCCACGTAAGTATTCGGCGAAAACGACAGTGCCTGGGTAAACGGCTTTAACTTGTTGACCGTAGCTGGCGGACAGCACCATTCCTTTCCAGTTAACTTGACCGGTTTGTTTGGTGCCGAAGTTATGCAGCACGCGGCCTTTCAGTGGCCATGGCAGTTTGCCGCGCTGTTTCGCGATACCATCCATTGGTACAGCATTGCGTTTCGCGGCTTTGGCAATCTCTGCTTTTAGACGGGTTTCGTTGCGTTGTAATTCGGCTAGGTAACGCTTGTCGTCTTTAATGCTCTTTTGAATCTTGTTCAGCGTACCTTTACGTTGCGACTGTGTGCTTGCCAAAGATGAGCGCTTTTCCGATTGCTGCTTAAGCAAGGTTTCAATTTGTGCTTTCTCTAGCTCAAGCTGATTCTTGTTGTGTGCCAACTCTTGGGTCGTTTGGGTGATCGCATCAATGACTTTTGCTCGCGCTTTAGCGAGGTGCTGGAAGTACTGGCTGATGCGGTCTTCCTCTACGCCTTCATTAAGAAGGTGCCCATTGGCCTTGGCTCGCTCGGTCACATAGTAGGTTTGCAGCAACTGCTTCAGCTCTTCTTCTTGCGCCAGACGCTGAGCTTCTTGCAGAGCAATCTTCTCTTCCAACTTATTGATGTTTTGATCGGCTTGCGCCAAGCCGGTTTTGGTCTGTTTGATCTCGCGTTCTAATTTAGAGATACCAAGCTCTTGGTTTTTCAGCGACTTTTGCAGATCGTTAAGTTGCTTTTCTTGAGAAGTCAGCGATTTTTTCTGGCGATTGATTTCGCTAGATACGCCTTTGAGCTCTTGTTGGCTGGCAGCAGAAGAGGTGAGGGGATATGTGGCAGATAAAGCACAAGTTAATAAAATAGCCGAGCGTAGCACTGGGTGATTTTGTTTTCGCACTTGAGAGTTACCTACCACATTATTGTCAAAGGATCAGATGACGATTAAATACCATCCCCGTGGATAAAGCTTTGCGATTTGCCATTAAAGCCTTGATCCATATCGAGAGAAGGTTTGTCCGTTTTCGGACGACCAACAATTTTTGCAGGCACACCAGCCACGGTTGTGTGTGGCGGCACTGCTTGCAATACCACGGAGCAGGAGCCAATTTTGGCGCCTTCGCCCACTTCTATATTGCCAAGAATCTTTGCACCTGCGCCGATCATTACGCCTTCGCGAATTTTCGGGTGACGGTCACCGCATTCTTTACCGGTACCACCTAGGGTGACATCTTGCAGAATAGACACGTCGTTTTCGACAACGGCCGTTTCACCAATCACAATGCCGGTTGCATGGTCTAGCATGATACCACTACCAATGCGCGCTGCAGGGTGAATATCAACCTGACATGCAACAGAAATCTGGTTTTGTAGGTAAGTTGCAAGAGCGTGACGACCTTGCTTCCACAACCAGTTAGCCACTCGGTAGCCTTGCAGGGCATGGTAGCCCTTTAGGTACAACAACGGCATTGAGTACATTGAAACAGCTGGGTCGCGATTCACCGTGGCACAAATGTCACAAGCTGCGCCGTCCGTAATCGTTGGATCAGCGGCAAAGGCTTCTTCTACCACTTCACGTACTGCCATTGCTGGCATGGAAGCGGTGTTCAATTTGTTGGCCAGAATGTAGCTCAATGCGGCACACAAGCTGTCATGCTTGATGATGGTTGCATGATAAAAGCTCGCCAGCATCGGCTCTTGCTCTGACATTTCACGGGCTTCTGAAACGATCTTGTCCCAGACTTTTTGTTTTTCGCAGTGTTTCATTCTCAATATCCTGAGTGGTTCTTCCGTGACCCGACAACTTCTATTCTTCTCAGATGAGGTGCAAAGGGCGGTAGATTGCTACTTTCCTTCGGCTTTTTTGTCACGAGCAAGTAAATCTTGCGCTGCCAGGTGTGCATCTTTTCCTTGATACAATACTTGATAAATTTGGTCAACAATTGGCATCTCTACGCCCATGCGCTGAGAGAGCATCCAAACTTCCTTGGTGTTGCGGTAGCCTTCGACCACCTGACCGATTTCTTCTTGTGCTGTGTCGACGTCTTTACCTTGGCCTAGTGCCAAACCAAAGCGACGGTTACGCGATTGGTTATCGGTACAAGTTAAGACGAGATCGCCCAAGCCAGCCATTCCCATAAAGGTTTCAGGTTGTGCGCCTAGCGCTGCGCCAAGACGGCTCATTTCTGCCAAACCTCGTGTAATCAGCGCCGTGCGAGCATTGGCACCAAAACCAATACCATCAGACATACCCGCGCCAATTGCGATAACGTTCTTCACTGCACCACCAAGTTGCATGCCGATAAAGTCGTTGTTTGCGTAAACACGGAAGGTTTTACTGCAGTGGATTTTCTCTTGTAGGTCGGCAACAAAGTTTGCGTCTGGAGAAGCCACAGAAATTGCGGTAGGCATGCCCATAGCTAACTCTTTAGCAAATGTAGGACCGGATAAAACTGCCAACGAGTAGCTGTCACCGATGATATCGAATGCTACTTCTTTTAGTAGACGACCCGTTTCTGGCTCAAGGCCTTTGGTTGCCCAACAGATACGAGAATCTTCACGCAGGAAAGGCTTACAGCTGTTGAGGACAATACCAAAAACGTGGCTAGGAACCACAACTAACAAATCACGGCTTGCTTGAACGGCTTTTTCTAAATCCGATTCAATAATCAAGCTTTCTGGGAAATCAATATCAGGTAGGAATACGTGGTTGGCACGATCTGCTTCAAGGCGTGCCATGTGCTCTGGCTCGTGACCCCATAGGATGACGTTCGCGCCGTTACGTGCGAGGGAAATTGCCAAAGAAGTGCCGTATGAGCCAGCACCAATCACAGTCATTGCGATGTCTTTACCGTAAGCATTGTTGGTATTTGCTTGTGTCATGCTACCGCCTAATTGTCTTTCTACTAGTAGAATCTAGTCCATAATCGCTAGAGTTTACGCTCTCAAGGGGTTAGGAACTAGGAACTTTTATCAGAAATAAAAAATGCACATTGCATCGCAGAGAGGACGCTTTGTGCATTTTCTTCAGGTATATGACGTGTGCTCATTCTTTATGAAGGGCAACACGCCACTTACAAAACGTGAATTACGCTTCAGCTTCGCCTTGTTGAGCTTGCTGTTGTAGGTAGTTCATGAATAGCGCGTCGAAGTTAACTGGCGCTAGGTTCAGTTGAGGGAACGTACCTTTAACTACTAGGCTTGAGATAGTTTCACGAGCGTATGGGAATAGGATGTTCGGGCAGAATGCGCCTAGGCAATGTGCAAGTTGACCTGCTTCCATTTTCTCAGCAGTGAAGATACCACCTTGTTGAACTTCACATAGGAACGCAGTTTCTTCTTCGTTCTTAACAGTAACGGTTAGACGTAGAACAACTTCGTAAACACCTTCACCAAGCTCACGGCTTTGAGTGTCTAGGTCTAGTTTAACGTCTGGGTTCCACTCTTTTTGGAACATTACTGGAGAGTTAGGCGCTTCGAAAGAAAGGTCTTTTAGAAAGATGCGTTGAATTGCAAAGTTTTGTTGTGCGTCTTGTGCTGCTTCAGCCATTTTTAAATCCTTAATAAACATTTGTTGGGTCTAGGATTCTCTAAACCCAGAAATATGGTTTGTCCTGAGACTAACTGAGCAAATCTACCTTGACTAGATGAAGCGCGTATTACGTGCAAAGCATCACAACTTAGTGCTTCAACTGCTTTCTATTTGCTCAGTTTATATAAACGAGGCTGGCAAAATTGTTTTACCGCGACCTTATTTCTTACCACGTACTAGTGGAAGGTTCGCTTCGTTCCATGCAATCAAACCGTTTTTCAGTAGGCTTACGTTTTCGAAGCCTGCTTTCGCTAGTAGGTTTGCACTTTCTTGAGCGGTTTGACCGGTTTTGCATACCACAATGATTGGGTCTGATTTGCGGTTTTCAAGGCTACCAAAGTTACCTGCTTTGATATCAGACGGCAAAATGTGAAGTGCGTCGGTGATATGACCTTGTTTGAACTCATCCTTAGAGCGGATATCCACTACAACGCCGTTTTCACGGTTCATAAGGTGAGTCAATTGGTTTACGTTAATCTCTTTGTATGCGGCTGTCGCTGATTTCACGAGGTTCATGATAAATGCGACAAGAAGACCTACCCAAACCAAAGATAGAATCATGTTCTGTTGGAAAAAATCAATGTACTCTTGCATGTCTTGAGCTCTTGCAATGTTGGCGGAAAAATAAAGCAGGAGTATAGCGGGGATAGTCGCCTTAGGCGAGAGGGTTAAAATTTTCTAACGAATAATTGAGATCTAAGCGCTTCAGGTGAGCCTCGTACGGGCTGTGCATTTCTGCAATCTTATTATCACTTCTTCCTATCAATTCAATTGGCGTAATTGACTTCACTTCTGGTCGAAAAAGCGCACAATGAATGACAACAAAAAGTTTTTCACCAAAGTATTTCGGTGGTCGTACAAAGCATCTTGAAAGTGACTATGCTTGTGGAACACGTTTGCTGACTAGGTCGGATTGCTTGCTAACTTGTAAGATAGCAACAATAAATCGCAAACATTATTTGATCTTAACCTACAGTTTTGGTTAAAAAGTGTAGTAAAATTACGCTAGTTTTGTTTCAAGGTTAGATGGAGCAGCGAAGCTCTACACCGAAAGTTACTTAAATTTGATGAGGTCATCACTATGTCTGCTAAGAAGCCATTGGCTCTAGTTATCCTTGACGGTTACGGTTACCGTGAAGACACAGCAAGTAACGCAATTGCAAATGCTAAAACACCAGTAATGGATGCACTGATTGCGAACAACCCTAACACTCTAATCTCTGCTTCAGGCATGGACGTTGGTCTACCTGATGGTCAAATGGGTAACTCAGAAGTTGGTCACACCAACATCGGTGCAGGTCGCGTTGTATACCAAGATCTAACACGTATCACTAAGTCTATCGCTGACGGTGAATTCGCTGAAACGGCAGCACTAGTAGAAGCTATCGACTCTGCAGTAAAAGCTGAGAAAGCAGTACACATCATGGGCCTAATGTCTCCAGGTGGTGTTCACTCTCACGAAGATCACATCTACGCAGCGGTTGAAATGGCAGCAGCTCGTGGCGCTGAGAAAATCTACCTACACTGCTTCCTAGACGGCCGTGACACGCCACCACGTAGTGCTGAAAACTCACTACAACGTTTCCAAGACCTATTTGCGAAACTAGGTAAAGGTCGTGTTGCTTCTCTAGTAGGTCGTTACTACGCAATGGACCGTGACAACAACTGGGATCGCGTTCAAGTTGCTTACGATCTTCTAACTCAAGCTAAAGCTGAGTTCACAGCAGAAACGGCAGTTGCAGGTCTAGAAGCGGCTTACGCTCGTGAAGAAAACGATGAGTTCGTTAAAGCAACGGCTATCAAAGCTGAAGGTCAAGAAGACGCAATCATGCAAGATGGCGATGCAGTTATCTTCATGAACTACCGTGCTGACCGTGCACGTCAAATCACTCGTGCATTCGTTCCTGCATTTGACGGCTTCGAGCGCGCTGTATTCCCAGCAATCAACTTCGTGATGCTGACTCAATACGCGGCTGATATCCCTCTAGCTATCGCATTCCCACCTGCGTCTCTAGAAAACACTTACGGTGAGTGGCTATCTAAACAAGGTCAAACTCAGCTACGTATCTCTGAAACAGAGAAATACGCACACGTAACCTTCTTCTTCAATGGTGGTATTGAGAACGAATTCGAAGGCGAAGAGCGTCAACTTGTTGCTTCTCCAAAAGTAGCAACTTACGACATGCAGCCAGAAATGAGCTCTCCAGAGCTAACAGAGAAAATGGTTGCGGCTATCAAGTCTGGTAAGTACGACACTATCATCTGTAACTACCCGAACGCAGATATGGTTGGTCACACTGGTGTTTACGAAGCGGCTGAGCAAGCTATCGAAGCACTAGACGAGAGCGTTGGTAAAGTGGTTGAAGCAATCAAAGAAGTTGGCGGTCAAATGCTAATTACTGCGGACCACGGTAATGCAGAGATGATGATCGACCCAGAAACTGGCGGTGTCCACACTGCTCACACTAACCTACCAGTACCTCTAATCTACGTAGGTGACAAAGCGGTTGAGTTCAAAGAAGGCGGTAAACTGTCTGACCTTGCACCAACAATGCTTTCTCTAGCAGGTCTAGAAATCCCTGCAGAAATGTCTGGTGAAGTGCTTGTTAAGTAATTAACTGACGATTTAGAATGATAAAAGCCCGAGCTCGACTCGGGCTTTTTTATGTCTGCGATTCTGTGTTTAGTAAGGCGGCGGTGAGTTACGAAGCTCAACAATTACTAAGGTTAACAGCCCCTCATTAAACCTGATCTAGTGCACTAAGATGCCAGTGCCTATGACCGCCAGAGCAGCGCCAAACCAAGCGAATCGATTCGGACGTTTCTTGGTGTAAACCCACAGCAATGGCAGCAACATGATCGGCGTTGTTGAAGAAAGCAGAGCCACCATCCCGACATTACCTTCACGCAGGGCATAGAGAATCAACGTCATACCCACCGCCATGGTCAAAAAGCCGTTTAATGCCGTAATGCCAAAAACTTTCCATGTGATGGTTTGAGTCGCACGAGCAACTTTGGCGCCAATTAACCAAAGTGCGCAATGTGCGACGAAAGCACTGATCATGCGAATCGCGGAAGCGGCGACTGGATCAACACTGGTTTGCATGACAGGTTTAGCGATGATGCCGCCTAGAGCCTGACACATAGCGGCAGTTAAACCGAGCCCGACGCCAATCCAAACGTTGCCTTTGATCTCTTCTAGCGCGTTGCTGGTTTGCCCGCGTCGACCATAGAAAATTGCCATCACTACACCGCTGAAGACCAAGGCTGCTCCAATCAGCTCCATACCCGTCATGCTTTCGCTAAACAGGAAGTAACCCAGAATGGCAGAGAAGACGGCATGACAAGAAAACAACAAGCCTGCTTGGCGTGGCCCCATGCGGTTCAAACAAGCGAATAACGCGGTATCGCCAATAAAGATACCAATCAAACCGGACGCCATCATCGGCGTAATGTGTTCTGCCGATACACTGAACCAGCCACCCGTTATCCACGCCATTGTGGAGAGGATCACTGCGGTACAACCCATACGCCAACGGCTATAGGCAAACGCACCAAGATGCTGAGCGGGAACAACAGAAATTAAGCTAGAAACAGCCCATAGGAAAGCGGCACACAACGCCAACCATTCATAACCCATGATTGCGAGACATCCTTGTAGAGCAGGGGAAGGGCTTTAATATGCATCAATTTATAGAGATGTAAAAGAGCATCTTATCGCTAATAAAAAAGCAGCTCGTTGAGCTAATGCCAGTCAGTTAAGCT
>NZ_JAHGAH010000279.1:0-14654 GCF_030248475.1 Vibrio sp. D173a | reverse complement strand
TTCATGGGGCGCATACGAAACTGTTCAGCTCAACTCTGTCACTAGAACATCTACGCAAACAAAAAGGGGCTACGTGAGCCCCTTTCTTAATTGGATGTAAAGCCGTTAACCTAAGCTTTCTGTTACTACTGGTTTGGTATTGCGTTTGGCAATCCAGTAGGCAACGCCGCCCCAAAGTACCGTCAGAATCCAAAGAGCAGTCCAGTGTTTAGCCACTTGCTGCCACGTTGCGCCCATTTGGTTGAGTGCTAAAAAGCCTTTGATTGCCCACGTGCTCGGGCTTAAATCTGCAAACCAAAGTAGTGGGGCAGGGATCGACTCAACTGGCCAAATAAAGCCTGCTAAGAAGATTAATGGCATTGAGCTAACCAGCACGACCAATGTCACCAACTCGCGTCTTGGTAACAAGTAACCGAGCCATAAACCTAAACCACAACAGCCAAGTAAGAATGGCAACAGCAAGGTCAGTAGCTCAACTGCGTTAGCAATGTGGTTGACGTTCAAGCGTTCGAAGCTAAAGCCAAAGTAGTAAGCGCTAAGCAGGTAGTAAATAGCAACGAAGACCAAGGTTCTGGCGAACAGCAAAGCGCCCGTTGGTACTTGCGACCAATAACCGCGACCATGGCGTTGAGTACCGGTCTGCAAACCAATTGCCATGATCAACGTTTGCTGAAGAATCAACACAAACACCGCTGGCACAACGTATTCGATGTAGCCCATCGTTGGGTTGAAGGTTGGCTTCATGTTCAGCTTAATCGCGGAGTAATCATGGCTGGCCATACTCAGTGGCACACCATCAATCACCATCTTGCTCACTTTTACTTCTGCGCCAAGTGTTCCCCCCGCGGTGGCAAGGCCTTCTACAACGGTGCCGTACACCAAAAAGTAAGAAGCATCCGCGGCATACGCCAAAGTAGGGCTGCTACCAAGCAACAAGTTTTTGTAGAAGTGTTCTGGAATAACCAAGAAGCCCGTTATCTCGCGGTTTAAGAACGCTTGTTTTGCATCGGCTATGGTGTGTAGGCGAGTCACCACTTTGACTTGTGGCGTCGCATCTACCATACGTTCAAGCTTTAAGCTGGTTTGGCTGCCATCAAGATTCACAATCGCAATAGGCTGTTCTCTCGGCGTTTGTTGCGCGTACGGGAGCGAGTACAAGAACGAATAAAACACCACGCCACCAAAGACGGTCAGTACCACGACAGGGTTGGTCATCACTGAGCGAAATTCTGTTTTAATCAGTTGCCACAGTGTCATACAGCCTCCTGTTTGCTACCAGTTGAAGACGAGCTATTTAACAAAGCTGTGTTGCGATGTTTTGCCATCAGTGCTGCCGTCATTAAGAGCGGGATAATGTACCCAATCATTGGCCAGAGTGAGCCAATAGATTGTGCGGCACTTGCACCGTAGTTCGCTTGATCTACCTGAACTTCGATGTAATGCGTAATTGGCAGTAATCCTCTCCATGCATGGGCAAGAGCATTCATGTCTGAAACCGGGAAGGTAATCCCCATAAACGCGAAGCTCGGTGCGGTAAACGCGCCAGCAAAGCTCATCGCGCGTGCAGGATCCATCGATAGGAAGAAGAACAAGGCCCCCATGATGATGCACGCGATGGTCGTTACGAACTGCGCTAAGAGCATCACTAAGTAGCTGCCTTCCATCGGCCAATCCAGCAGCACATAAAACCAGATTAAGAACAGTGCGCCTTGTGCCATAAATAACGGGATATATTGGCCAAGGATTTTGCTTAATCGAGTGAAAGGGCGATCGCCTAAGAAGGCGAAGCTGTTGTTGCCATTTCCATAAATACGAAAATGAGCTGCGAGGATCAAAATGGTGCTGACTACGACACAGATCTGCCAGATCGCCGGAACAATCGCTGTCACCAAGAACTGAGCGTAGTTGGTGTTGCGGTTAAACAAGGCTGTAATCTGAGTCGAAATTGGCACTGCTTGACCAATGGCGGCTAACGTTGTGGTATTGCCTTTTGCTAGATTACCCATGGCTTCGAGCTGAGCATCAAAATAGCCTTGAGATTGCGCAACCGCAGAGTTAATCAGCTTCGCGACCAAAATGTATTGGCTGTTAAAGAAGACCGATAGCTGCGGTTGTCGATGCAAAAGAATGTCTTGGTCAAATTGAGGGGGAATCAAAGCATAAGCGTAGATATCACCCTCTATCATCGCGTTCTTCGCTTCTGTTGCACTGGTGTAGTGGTAATCAACAGAGAGGGTTGAAGAGGCATCAAGAGATTGAATCATCTTGCGTGACAATTGTGAGTGCTGCAAATCAACCACACCTATCGGGAGATCTCTGGCAATGCCTGCCGAGAAAACGCCCCACATAGTGACGGCTAATAAGATTGGCACCCACGTCAGGCAAGAGAATAGCCATTTATCGCGTCGCAGGATTTGTCGTTGTGAGATTTGAATCGTCATAGTTTTAAACCAACGCGATTACAGCTCAACCACAACGCTCATGCCCATTCGAAGCTCAGGCTCTGGTTGGGTAGGGCGAGCTTCGACTTCGAAGGTACGAAGATCAAAACCTTTCGATGCGTCTGTTGCACGCCAAGTTGCAAAATCACCCATTACCGCAACGTGAGTCACTTTAAACTCAAGATCTTTGTCCAGTGCAGGTAGGTAAGCTTTGAATGTGGTGCCTTTGGTGAAGTGCTTGAGCAAATCTTCACGTACGTTCAGTGTTGCCCAAGAATCTTGAGTATCAATAACCGTCACAACCGGGAAGCCTTGAGGCGCCAGTTCGCCACTTTGCAGTAGAACTTGAGAAACTTCACCATCAAACCAGCTGTAGATTTGTGTGTCTTTTGCGTACGCTTCTACTTCTGCTACTGCACCTGCTGCCATGCGCGCTTTTTCTGCTGCCGCGACTTTAGTTTCGCTACGCGCACCTTCTTTCGCCATGTTGTACATTTGGAACGCTGCGCTTTCGGTGTATTTCGAAGCTTGCCATTGTGTCATGGCTTCATCGCGTTTTTGCTCTGCGACTACGCCATCTTTGTAGAGGTTATTTACACGTTGGTAAGTCTTTTCCATCAAATCTGCAGCGGCTTTTGCTTTCAACCATTGGTCCTTTGCGGCTTGGATTTGTTGCTCACGCGCGCCTTTTTCTGCTTCTAGTGCCAAGGCGCCAGCGGCTTTTTCACCCGCTTTTGCCTGTTCCAGTTTTGCTTCGATTTCTGGGCTGTGAAGAGTAAAGATCAATTGACCTTTTTCTACATCATCACCTTTGCGCACCATAACTTCATCAATACGACCTGGGACTTTAGAAGATATGCTGTATTGCTGTGCTTCAATCAAACCTTGTAAACGTGCTGGTTCCGGTTGATACGCTTGGTAGAACTGATAACCAACCCAAGAAGCGACACCCAAAGCACACAGTGATAGTAGAGCGGGTTTTAGAGATTTTGCTGCCATGACTTATTTTGCCTCTTTGGATGTGGATGCTGGAACGTAAGCAGTGTGTTGGTATTGAGCGAAGCTGTTCATTTCGCTGCTCAGTGCTAATAGTTTGGTTAAAGAAATCAGATAACGGAAACGTGCTGCTGATTGCTGTGTTTCTACACTCGCGACATACAGTTGCGCGTCGACCACATCTAAAGATGAGGATAGGCCTTGAGTGAACGCTTTCTCGCGTAGACGAAGGTTTTCATCGGCCAGTGCAATACTGGAATCCAGACCTTGCACTTCATCAATGGCTTGCTGGGCTTCTAGGTAGGTTTTTTGTACCAGAAGGGACAAGTCTTGTTTCGCTTGCGATTTGAGTGCGTCAACCTGCGTGACCATGCTTTGCGCGGCTTTGACTTTTTCGCTGCGGCCAGTGGATTCGATCAGTGGGATGTTTACGCCCACGCCCACTAACCAATCTGGTTTCATTTGGCTGGCAAGGGAGTCGTCTTCATACAGGCTGTAATCACCGTACAGGTATACTTCTGGGTAATATCTGCCTTTTTCAGCTTTGATTAGACTTGATGCTTGTTTGTGTTTGGCATCCAACAAATCTAAGCCTGGGTAGGTCAGCAGGGTTTGATCAACAAACGCGCTCAACGGCGGTAGATTGTTGTTAATGAATAGGGTTTCTGAAGGTTCGACGGCATCGTTCTGCGCTAAGATTTTACCTAGAGCCGCTTGAGCGATACTCAGATCACTGGCCGCTTTACGCGTCTCGACCTTGGCTTTGTCTAGTGAAGCTTCAGCTTGAAGGCGTTCAACACGGGCGATTTGGCCTTGCTCTTCCATCTTAATTGCAAAGTCACGGTGTTTGGTTAAGCCTTTTTCTACCGCTTGACGCGTTGCCAATACTTCTTTGGCGAGAACGACAGAAAAGTAGTATTTAGAGAGGTCTTCAAAGCGCGCTTGCTGCTCCATTGCGAGCTGGCTTTTGGCTTCATCCGTTTTACCTTCCGCTGCGGCTTGCGCTGCGTTGATTCGTCCACCAGTAAAAATTGGCCAGATAGCGCGAATAGAAGAAGAGAAGATGTCGCGCTCAGTAATGGTAGAAGTGACATTAAAAAGTGGAGGCAACGTAATGTGCGCGCCAGTACTGTCTAGCAATTGCTGACCAGAAACCGTTACATCGGTGTCTAAACGTGTGTAGTTCGCACCAATACTGACTTGTGGCAAATTGAGGTTATCGGTCGCGCTTTGTTGGTATTCATAGCTTTCAACGTTGGCACGTTGTGCTTTAAGGGAATAGTTGTTTTCTAACAACAAATTCCATGCATCATCAAATGTGATAGGAGCCGAGTGACAAGCAAGAGAAATTGAGCTGCTGAGAAGGCCCAAAATCCAGAGTTTTCCGGTTTTTTTCATAGTGGCTACTGTGCTTTTAGAGTATTGGCTCTGATATAAAGTATTCATTGGAAAGTGTTAAGTGCTTGAAGAAAAGAAATGTTGGAAAAATGTTGCGCCCAATTAAGAGTGGCTTAGCTGGGCGCAGCGTTCATGACGTTGTTTCTAGTGATTCACTTCATGGAAGGGCAGTGAAATTCTGCCCTCCACTCAAGCTGGCGAGAACCTCGCATCGTATTCAGTAGGTCTTTACCGCTCATTTGTGGGAATGATAACAGCACCTTAAGGTCTGCGGAGCTCGTATCACTCTTTTCATAAGCTCTGACGTGCGTAAACGTTGAATACATATTCTCTGACAGCATGGCCTTATTCAGGCAAATTCCAAATGTATCGCGTTCCATGTTTTGGTGTTCCTTCTAACTATAAAAGCACCTCTGTTTATAGTTATCTCAGTGCAGATGGTGTCTAAGCATTTGTCCTATGGTCAGTATTTGTATTTTTATCAATGTGTCTTCAAATTTTCTGACGCAAGTATTGAGCGTTAAATAGACTTCCAATTAGCTGCTTTCTTTGTTCAAAGCTCTCGGTGACTTCTTGACTAAAAATTATACGACGGAAAGTCTAAAAACGCCTCAAAAACCGCTCAATTTGGTGTGATCGCGTTCAAGGTTTAGATGGCAATTTATGTATGATGTTGAATAAATAACAACATTATTTAGCGGGTGATAGGATGCGTTTTTTATATTTCACTGCAGCTATAAATAAGCCGAAGAGTCGAAGACTTGATGTGGTGAGGAGTATGAACACGAGGCAAGAGAGGCTTGCCTCAACTGGAAACAAATCTATCTAGAGAGGTGACTTTGGCTTAGTCATCAGCTCCGCATTTCGCGCACTCTTCATAAGTGCGTTCTCCCTCGCTGATGATGACGTAATCTTTTACACACTTGTCGCACAATGCAAGCTTCGGGTAGGCGAGCTTTTGTTTTTTGGCGTTCTTATCGCCTTCTGTCACGTAGATCTTTCTCATCGATCATCTTTTGGAATTTAAGAGTAGGCGAGATTTTACCGCGATTTTCGTTGGATGTTGAGTCAATGCCGCCACTTATTCAAAGCGTTTACGAATTAACCGTATGTTGACCAGTTCAATTCGTCCGTTCACAGAATTGTCATTTATTAAAAGCGTCGTTGTTAAGTCGGTGTTAATTTAGGGGCATCACCACAGTGACGTGGATCAGCAGTAAAGAAAAGGGATGCCAATGAGTTGGAAAACGATCAGCTTTCGTAAGCGTATGCTCATCATTATGACGCTATCGGGTTTGATCGAGCTGCTCATTCTCGTTGCTGCAGGTTTTACTTACCTTAAATTCGACCAAGAGCAGGAAATGGGTGAGAAAGCCTTGGACATCGCACGTTTCTTGTCTACTTCGCACATTGTGTTGGAGATGATTGAGTCGAAAAACGCCGAGCCATACCAAGCACGTTTTCGTGAAATGACCGAAGCGATTGGCGCGGCATTCATTGTGATTGGCGATAAAGATGGCGTGCGATTGATTCATCCTATCGACGAGCGCATTGGCAAGCCGATGAAAGGCGGTGACAACCAAAGAGCGCTGGTAGAAGGGGAATCGTATATCTCAACGGCGCAAGGCTCTTTGGGCTATTCCGTGCGTGGTAAAGCGGCGATCGTCGATCAGGATGGCAATATCGTCGGTGTTGTGTCGGTCGGCTACTTACTGGAGCGTTTGCAAGATCGCATTGAACCGTTTCTCGCATTCTTGATCTTAATGGCACTCGCGGTGGTGGCGGCTAATGCCATTGTCTCCAACTACGCTTCTCGTAAATTCCAACGTGCTATTTTGGGATTCGAACCAGAAGAGATTGGCCGCTTATATGGTGAGCTCGACGTGACTATGAGCACGATTAAAGAGGGCGTGCTGAGTATTGATGCTCAAGGCGTGCTGCGCTCTATCAACCGCAGCGCTTGTCAGATTCTAGGCATCGATAGAGACGCCGCGCTTAATAAGCCATTAACGGATACCCTTCGTGACAGTGATTTGTATACGGTGTTGGAAACCGGGCAAGAAGATCACGACATCGAAATATTCCTTAATCATAAGCGCCTTATTGCGAACCGTTCGCCGATCTTTGTGGATGGCAAAATCGTTGGCGCAGTATCGAGTTTTCGTCTGCGCGATGAAATCAATGAGCTGACCGAGCAACTTTCACAAACCAAAGAGTATGCCGATTTACTTCGCTCTCAGACTCATGAACACAGAAACAAGCTCAATACTATTAGCGGCTTGGTTCAAATGGGTGAGCTAGAGGCGGTGCAGCAGTTGATTGGGCAAGAAACCGCGCATTACCAAGCGATGATTGAGTTCTTGCGAGATACGATTAAAGACCCGCTTATTGCTGGCATGCTTTTGGGCAAAACAGAGCGTGCACGGGAGCTCGGTTTACAGCTGATGGTAGAAGAAGGCAGCCGCTTAGAACCGCTACCGGAATGGCTAAACGCTGAAGATTTGGTAACCATTCTTGGCAACCTTGTCGATAACGCATTTGACGCGACTTTGTCTGCTATTCGAGTTGAATCTGCGTTTGCCTTAGAACGTCGCAGTATTGATGTATCGATCAGTGATTACGGAAACGAAGTGATATTAGAGGTGGTCGACCAAGGGTGTGGGCTACCAGAAAGTATTGAGCCTCAAGAGCTCATGAAAAAGGGCATTTCAACCAAGTCTCGCCAAGGCCGAGGCGTTGGATTACATCTTGTAAGCCAACTGGCGACGCGTTATCACGGTTATGTTGAGATGCTACCAAATACAGAACATGGAACGAGAATTACCGTGTATTTGCCTAAGGAAGAACAAGTATGAATACGGCAACGCGAGTCATGATCATTGAGGATGACATTGCCATTGCAGAGCTTCACCATAAGTACCTAAGCCAGCTTTCTGGTTTAGAAGTGGTGGGCATTGCTACAACGCGCATGGAAGCGGAAATGCAGCTTGAAGTGCTTAAGCCAGATTTGCTGTTAATGGACGTGTATTTACCTGATGGAACGGGATTAGAAATCCTCAATACATTACGTACGAATAATCAAACCTGTGATGTGATTTTGATTACTGCCGCCCGAGATGTGGATACGCTACAACAAGCGATGCGGGGCGGTGTGGTCGATTATTTGCTCAAACCGGTGATGTTCCCTCGGTTAGAAGCAGCATTACAGAAATACATTTCTCAGCGCCAACAATTGGATGTGGCAGAAAGCTTGGATCAGAATCTGGTGGATAAGATGCTGCAATCGAGTGTTTCAGCAGAAAATACTCCGCAGCGATTACCCAAAGGCATTGATGGTGTGACACTGGATAAGATACGCGCTTTGTTTGGTGGGGAAGTGATGTTTACCGCTGATGAAGCGGGTGAAAAGATTGGTGCTAGCCGCACGACCGCGAGACGCTATCTGGAATACCTGATTAGCTCAGGTGAACTGGAAGCCGACTTAAACTATGGAACAGTAGGGCGACCTGAGCGCTGCTATAAAAAAGTGATGCGGTAATATGTGTTGTTTATTAAAGCAGCGAATATTTATTGTGTAAATAGGTGATGAGGCGGTGGCGATTATTCAGCCACCGTTTTGTTTTCTAGCACATGCTGCTCATTCTTTATCTTCAAACCGATAGAAAGCTCGGTTCAGTCTTCTCAAGTTTAACTCTCAGCAATATAGCGATTGAACGGTAAACTCCACGTAACGCACACTACTTATGTAATGGATTGCAAGTTTGAACAATTATTCTCCAATTTAGAGTTTTTGCTTAAATTTTATAACTTTCGATCTAATGATGATTACTTGTTAATATTCAGTGCTTTACTGTCATTTGTGTAAATTATTTAAACGTTTGCACCAGCAAGTGTTGATGTAAATCAAATAGTCGTAGACAATACGCCCCCGTGTCGGAAATCTCCTCCAGAGAGTGCAAGGTTGTACTCTAGAGACATAAGCGTCCTGAATGCGCTGTAATTGGTGAAATCCTGACTATGGTTAAGGTGCTCAGTTGTTGCAGAGATTTAGGTCTATAGGCTTTACCTATCAACGTAATAGGTAAGACCAATTTTCTATTTTGGGGTGCCATTGATAGGGTTGGCTCAATCCTTTAGCCGTATCCGGGCACACAATAAGTACCTCGTTTTTAAGGGAAAGATGATGGTAATACCAGAAAACAGCAGCATCGTTATTTTTGGTGCTTCAGGTGATCTTACATATCGTAAGTTGATTCCTGCTCTATACCACCTCTATGCGAACAAACAGCTTCCAGAGAATTTTGCCATTCTTGGCGTTAGTCGTACTGAATACAGCGACGATTCTTACCGAGAAAAGCTGAAGAAATCGCTTCAGGAAATGGAGAAAACCGAGCCAGAAACGCTTAATGCATTTATCAACCACCTGCATTACCAAGCAATCAATACTTCTGACACACAAGATTACAGCAAGTTGGCGACTCGTTTAGACCAACTAGCAGACGAATACCAATTCGAACAACGTAATACGCTTTTCTATCTTGCGACGCCACCAAGCCTATACAGCGTGATCCCTGCAAGCCTTGCAGCACACGGCCTGAACAACGAGGAAGATGGCTGGAAACGCCTGATCATCGAGAAACCATTCGGTTATGACCTTGAATCAGCACGCACGTTGGACAAAGAAATCCACGAGCACTTCCAAGAGCATCAGATCTACCGTATCGACCATTACCTAGGTAAAGAAACGGTTCAGAACCTACTTGTCCTGCGTTTCTCTAACGCGATGTTTGAGCCACTGTGGAACCGTAACTTCATTGATTACGTGGAAATCACAGGCGCAGAATTCTTAGGCGTGGAAGAGCGTGGTGGTTACTACGACGGATCTGGTGCAGTACGCGACATGTTCCAAAACCACCTGCTACAAGTGCTAGCAATGGTTGGTATGGAGCCACCTGCACAGATCAATGCTGACGCGATGCGTGATGAAGTCGTTAAAGTGCTTCAGTGTCTGAAACCACTGGATGAGAACGCACTGCGTAACGACCTTGTATTGGGTCAGTACACAGCATCGGATGTTCGTGGTCAGCACCTTCCGGGTTACCGTGAAGAGAACGGCGTAGCAGACGATTCTCGTACCGAGACTTACATCGGCCTGAAAGCTTACATCAACAACTGGCGTTGGAATGGCGTGCCTTTCTACGTACGTACAGGTAAGCGTCTACCGACCCGCGTGACAGAAGTGGTTATCCACTTTAAACAGACACCACACCCAGTGTTTGGTCAAAACGCACCAGAGAACAAGCTGATTATTCGTATTCAGCCAGACGAAGGCATCCAAATGAGCTTTGGTCTGAAAGAGCCGGGCGCAGGCTTTAAAGCGAAGGAAGTGAAAATGAACTTCCACTACGCTGACCTGCAAGAAACCCAAATGCTAACTGCTTATGAGCGTCTACTTCTTGATGCCCTAAACGGTGACGCAACGCTATTTGCTCGTAGCGATGCGGTTGAAGCGTGTTGGAAATACGTGCAACCGATTCTAGATTTCAAGCAAGACCCACAAGCGCTATTCGGATACGCATGTGGTACATGGGGACCAAAAGAAGCGGACGACTTGCTACAGCGAGCTAACCGCGCATGGCGTTTCCCTTGTAAAAACCTAACAGATACGGACTACTGCGAACTATGATCAACCACAAGATCTACCAAACAGCAGAGCAGGTAGTAGAAAGCCTTGCTAACGACATGAAAGCGTTTAGCGAAATGGGCCGACCTGTTCACATCTCACTTTCTGGCGGCAGCACACCAAAAATGCTGTTTAAGCTTCTAGCAACAGAAGCTTACGCGACGTCAATTCAGTGGCAAAACCTACACTTCTGGTGGGGTGATGAGCGCTGTGTTGCGCCTGATGATGCAGAAAGTAACTATGGCGAAGCGAATGCTCTACTATTTACACAGGTGAATATTCCTGCTGAGAACATCCACCGCATCCGTGGTGAAGAAGAGCCAGAAGCAGAAGCACAGCGCTTTGCGAAAGAGATGTCAGAAGTGATTCCAACTGAAAATGGCACTCCTGTGTTTGATTGGATCTTGCTTGGCGTTGGCGCAGATGGTCATACCGCATCACTGTTTCCTGGTCAGACAAACTACGATGATGAGAACCTATCAGTGTTGGCTTCTCATCCTGAGTCTGGTCAAATTCGCGTATCGAAAACGGCACGCGTACTAGAAGCAGCGAAGCGCATCAGTTACTTGGTACTTGGCGCTGGTAAAGCAGATATTATCGAAGAGATTAACAGCTCACCA
The DNA here is from genome assembly GCF_030248475.1 of Vibrio sp. D173a. NCBI lineage: Bacteria > Pseudomonadati > Pseudomonadota > Gammaproteobacteria > Vibrionales > Vibrionaceae > Vibrio > Vibrio sp. D173a. The sequence continues at coordinate 3,516 of NZ_JAHGAH010000279.1, read as the reverse complement.
GCACGCGTACTGCCATATCCGGCAGCTAAGATCCAAGCGAAAGCGGGTCTGACGGAATGGTATTTAGATTTAGACGCAGCGGCAAAAATCGTTTAATACGGCCGCTGGTCGAATAAAAGACAATTGGAGAGAAACAATGAAAGGTGATATCGGTGTAATCGGCCTTGCTGTAATGGGTCAAAACCTTATCCTTAACATGAACGACCACGGCTTTAAAGTTGTGGCTCACAACCGTACTGCTGCAAAAGTAGACGAGTTCCTGGAAGGTCCAGCGAAAGGCACAAACATCATCGGTGCATACTCTCTAGAAGAACTAGTAGAGAAGCTAGAAACGCCACGTAAAGTGATGCTTATGGTTCGTGCAGGTGACGTTGTTGACACGTTCATCGACAACCTAATCCCGCTTCTAGACGAAGGCGACATCATCATTGACGGTGGTAACACTAACTACCCAGACACAAACCGTCGCGTAGCACACTGCCGTGAGAAAGGCATTCACTTCATCGGTACTGGTGTATCTGGTGGTGAAGAAGGTGCACGTTTTGGTCCTTCAATCATGCCTGGCGGCGCGGCTGAAGCTTGGGAAGCGGTTAAGCCAATCTTCCAAGGTATCTCTGCAAAAACTGACGCTGGCGAGCCATGTTGTGACTGGGTTGGTAACGACGGTGCTGGTCACTTCGTTAAGATGGTGCACAACGGCATCGAATACGGTGACATGCAGCTTATCACTGAAGCTTACCAATTCATGAAAGACGGTCTTGGTATGTCTGCTGACGAGATGCAAGCAGTATTCGCTGATTGGAACAAGACTGAGCTAGACAGCTACCTTGTTGAAATCACGGCTGACATCCTTGGCTACAAAGATGAAGACGGCGAGCCTCTAGTTGAGAAGATCCTAGACACAGCAGGCCAAAAAGGTACTGGTAAGTGGACAGGTATCAACGCACTAGACCTAGGTATTCCTCTAACGCTTATCTCTGAGTCTGTGTTCTCTCGTTGCCTATCTGCACTGAAAGATCAACGTGTTGAAGCGGAATCTCTATTCGGCAAGACAATCACTCCAGTTGAAGGCGACAAGCAAGAGTGGGTTGATGCACTGCGTCAAGCGCTACTAGCTTCTAAGATCATCTCTTACGCTCAAGGCTTCATGCTAATGCGCGAAGCATCGAACGAAAACGGTTGGGACCTAAACTACGGTAACGTAGCACTAATGTGGCGTGGTGGTTGTATCATCCGTTCTGCGTTCCTAGGCAACATCCGTGATGCGTACGAAGCAAACCCAGATATCGCATTCCTAGGTTCTGATGAGTACTTCAAAAACATCCTGCAAGGTAGCCTAGCAGCATGGCGTAAAGTAGCAGCGAAATCTCTAGAGTCTGGCATCCCAATGCCATGTACGATTTCTGCGCTATCTTTCCTAGACGGTTACACAACAGCTCGTCTACCAGCAAACCTGCTTCAAGCTCAACGTGACTACTTCGGTGCTCACACTTACGAGCGTACGGATCGTCCACGTGGTGAATTTTTCCACACAAACTGGACTGGTACAGGTGGCGACACAGCGTCTACAACTTACGACGTTTAATCCGCAGTCAGAAAACGGATAAAAGCAAAAGGATGCCCAAGTGGCATCCTTTTTTCATTCTTACCCTATAGAAACTCAAAGAGCTTAGTGGGTAGAGTCAGAGTGTTTTCACTCCGCATTTATATTGTCTCTCTTTTGCTCGAAATATACCCAAAAAGTAGGCTAAAGATTTCTCAAAAAAGATTAAATATTGACCTGGTAGACAGTTTTTAATAGAGATTTATTGTGAGTTTCATTGCATAAAAAGGTGTGTCGGCAATTTTGATTGTGGCGAGCATCAGAATTGATTCCTAACTTTAAGTAGAGTGAATGTATCGCAACTGATAACGCAGGAAATTCTTATGCTAAAGACTCAACTCAAACGTATCGCTGTGCTTACTGGCTTACTGGTTTCATCTTCTGTTCTGGCAAATACCAGTAACTACAACACAGATGTTCCAACAAGCATCATGACGCCGAATACGGTAGAAACAAGCATCGGTACTTTGAATTTCAAGGATGGTGTGCCAAGTCAACAAACCATGGATACGCTCTATAACAATCTCGATACTATGCGAGCAACAGAAGTATTCATGAATGCCATCCCTATGGCGTCGTTAGAAGCGTTACGAATTGGACATGAAAAGATGGGATTGACGAAATCCAATCAGGTGATGCTATTTGATAACTTGATGGATTCAAATCCTTTATTTCTAACCGGTAACACGGATACCGTGTATGCCTCTGCTTTCCTTGACTTAGAACGTGACGGACCAACGGTTGTGGAAATTCCACCGGGCATGGGGCCTACTACGGTCAATGATGCCTTCTTCCGTTTCGTGACTGATATGGGCGTAGTAGGGCCAGATAAAGGTCAGGGCGGCAAATACCTTATCTTGCCACCAAACTACGATGGTCCAGTACCTGAGGGCTACCACGTTTCTCAATCGACAAGTTACGTGAACTGGTTTATCGCGAGAGGCTTCCTGAAAGACGGTAAAACGGATGCAGCGGTCAACTCGTACCACACTGGTTTGAAGATTTATCCTTTGTCTAAGAAAGATGATCAACCGAAAATGGCCTTCACTTCAGGTAGTGGTAAAGCCTTCAATACTATTCACGCCAATGACGAACATTTCTATGACGAAATCAAAGTGGTGATCGACAAAGAGCCTATTGATTTTATCGACCCAGAAATGCGCGGTTTGATTGCGACAATTGGTATTCAAAAAGGTAAGCCGTTCGAACCTGATGCGCGTATGCAGAAGATCCTGAAAGATGGTGCAGCGATTGGTAACGCAACGGCTCGTGCGCTGATGTTCAACCCACGCACAGAAAACGCGTACATTTGGGACGACCGTAACTGGAAAACTGCTTTTATCGGCAAAGATTATCAGTGGCTGATTGATGAAGGTAAAGGCGGACGTAATCTGGATGCGCGTACTTATTTCTTCTACATGGCAACGGTAAACACGCCAGCGATGGCGCTTAAGATGATTGGCAAAGGCTCTCAGTACGCCATTGTTGATAAAACGGCAGAGGGTGAGTTCTTTGATGGTGGTAAGAATTACAAGCTGACGATTCCTGCGAATGTGCCAGCGAAGAACTTCTGGTCTGTGGTGGCTTACGATACGCAAACACGTTCAGAGCTACAAACGAGTCAACCGTTCCCAAGTAAGAACGATAAACGTGACCAGATGGTTGAAAACCCAGACGGCTCAGTAGACTTGTACTTCGGTCCAACCGCTCCGAAGGGTAAAGAAGCAAACTGGATTCAAACGGTTCCAAACAAAGGTTGGTTCAGTATCTTACGTATGTACGGTCCTTTAGAACCATGGTACGACGGTTCTTGGAAGCCAAGTGATATCACTGAAGTGAAATAAGACCATCGCAAGATACGACAAACTGAAGGTGAAAGCCGACCTGTTAATGGGGCTGTCTCTTATACACAA
>NZ_JAHGAH010000278.1:0-22772 GCF_030248475.1 Vibrio sp. D173a | reverse complement strand
GGTTTTATGGAGCGCTTACTGTTGAATAGTGAACTCGGTCGTTTATACGCTTAATTTGCACCAACAATTTACGTGATGTAGATCAAATATTTCGCGAAAACGAGATCTAGAGCCTAAGCTAAAAGAAAACGATAAGGATACCGTTATGAAATGGTTCATTATTTTGCTTAGCGTTTGCTGCTTCAGCGTTTCTAGTGCGGAAACTAACAAGGAAGACGAACTTAGCCACTTTGACACCCCGTTTTTGATCGGGGATTGGTACCTCATGAATCCCAATCCCGACGATTCTTCTGAGAATTTTCGAGCGATTAAGCTGACTTTGGGCTCAGACTACACGTTCTCTATCGATATCCAGAAAAAGGACTACTCAATTGACCATTGGGAAGGGTTGTACAATGCAAATGAAGACACGATTGTGCTAGGGTTGAATACGGACGAACCGCAAATTTATGCATATCGCAACAACCATAACACTCTCGACCTTAACGGAGTGACCTTTACCAAAGGACTTTCGGATGCACTTGCTGGTATTTGGTCCAGTTCTCAGGTTAGTGGTGATGGCATGCTTGCTAACAACATCAATCAGATGGACTTAATCCTCCAGCCGGACTTTGTGTTCATGTTCAGAGTATCGAATGAAAAAGGTGAGGAGTCAGTTAAGCAAGGTGTTTTCTATACCGAAGGCGAGCATTTGGTTCTTTTGTATGAGAATGGTGAACACGGAACACGCTATACATTAAACCAAAATGAACTCACTATTGAAGATTCTAATGGTGATATGTACGCGGTACTCAATCGAGTGACGCCATAAATGATTCATCACCATTATTTCACGCAGGTTTATTAATAGTGAAATATTCTGATGTTGATTAAATGTTAAACAGAAAGCGGATCTAAGCCACTAAAAGCTCCGTTTTTTTATAGAAAGACTTGTATTCTGATACCACAACCCCTACAAATAGCTTATATCGTGATACCAGTAAGAGGTGTTTGAGCCTCTAGTCCTGGTATTTTTGTGGTTCTATATACAAGGATTTATGGACATGTCTCAAGCTCCCCAAGCGAAATATCGCAAAGATTATAAGGCGCCATCTCATCACATTACTGATATTGAGTTGACGTTTGATCTTTATGACAACGACACGATCGTTACCGCAGTATCAAAAGTAGTTCAAAAGGGTGAATCAACCACATTGGAACTAGACGGTGAAGGGCTAGAGCTACGCTCCGTAAAAGTAAATGGTGAAGATTGGTCTCATCATGAAGTCAAAGAAACTTCTTTAGTTCTTACGGATCTCCCTGCTGAATTTGCATTAGAAATCGTTACTAAGATTGACCCAGAAGCAAATACTGCCCTTGAAGGTTTATACAAATCAGGTGGTGCATTCTGTACACAATGTGAAGCAGAAGGCTTCCGCCGCATCACTTATTACTTAGACCGCCCAGACGTTCTTGCAAAATACACAACAAAAGTAATTGCAGACAAAGCCGTTTACCCATACCTACTAAGTAATGGTAACCGTATCGCTGAAGGCGAAGTAGAAAATGGACGTCACTGGGTGCAATGGCAAGATCCGCACCCTAAACCAGCTTACCTGTTTGCGTTGGTAGCCGGTGATTTCGATGTTCTACACGATAAATATACGACAACATCTGGCCGTGAAGTTGACCTAGAAATATTTGTCGACAAAGGCAACCTCGATCGCGCGGGTCATGCAATGACCTCACTTATCAACTCTATGAAGTGGGATGAAGACCGCTTTGGTCTTGAATACGACCTAGATGTTTACATGATCGTGGCTGTAGATTTCTTCAACATGGGCGCGATGGAAAACAAAGGTCTAAACATCTTCAACTCGAAGTTTGTCCTTGCGAATGAACAAACCGCGACTGACCGTGAATACCTTGGTATTGAAGCGGTGATCGGTCACGAGTACTTCCACAACTGGACGGGTAACCGTGTGACTTGTCGTGACTGGTTCCAACTGAGTTTAAAAGAAGGCCTAACGGTATTCCGCGATCAAGAATTCTCATCTGATTTAGGTTCGCGTGCAGTAAACCGCATCGACAACGTTCGTACTATTCGTGGTCCTCAGTTCGCGGAAGACGCAAGCCCTATGTCGCATCCAATTCGTCCGGATAAAGTTATTGAGATGAATAACTTCTACACGCTAACTGTGTACGAAAAGGGCAGCGAAATTATCCGTATGTACCACACGCTACTTGGCGAAGAAGGCTTCCAAAAAGGTATGAAGCTTTACTTCGAGCGCCATGATGGTACCGCGGCAACGTGTGAAGATTTCGTTTCTGCGATGGAGGACGCAACGGGCGTTGACCTTAAGCAGTTCCGCTTATGGTACAGCCAGTCTGGTACGCCAATACTTCGTGTAAACAGTGAATATAATGCGGAAGCAAAAACTTACGCACTAACGGTTGAGCAATTTACTGAAGCAACGCACGACCAAGCAGAAAAACAAGCGCTACATATTCCATTTGATATTGAGCTATACGCACAAAACGGTGACGTGATTCCCCTGGTTATGAACGGTGAATCGGTACACAACGTCCTGGACGTGAAGCAAGATAAGCAGACTTTCGTATTCGAAAACGTCGCAGAACAACCAGTGCCATCATTGCTTCGTGAGTTCTCTGCACCAGTTAAATTGGAATACGATTACAGCGATGATGAACTGATTTTCTTGATGAAGCACGCAACGAACGATTTTGCTCGTTGGGATGCAAGCCAAATGCTGCTAGCGAAATACATTCGTCAAAACGTAACTAACGTTCAAGCGGGTGGTGAGGTTAAGCTATCAGAAGACTTAATCGATGCATTCCGTGGCGTGTTACTTGATGCAAACCTTGAACCTGCGTTTATTGCTCAAGTGCTTTCTCTGCCTTCCATCAACGAAATCACTGGTTGGTACAAGCAGGTTGATATTGATGCGGTAGATACGGTACTGAATAGCATTACAGTGTCACTTTCTAAAGAGCTAGAAGATGAGCTGAGTGCCACTTATCACGCATTAAACCAAACAGAATACAGCATTGCTCACGACGCAATTGGTAAACGGGCTTTGCGTAACCAATGTCTGCAGTTTCTAGCTCACACTGAAAAGGGTAACGAGCTAGCGAAAGCGCAATACGAGTCATCAAACAATATGACGGACACGATAGCGGCCATGAGTGCAGCAAACAGCGCACAGCTTGAATGTCGTGAAGCGCTAATGGCGAATTACAGCAACAAGTGGAAGCACGATGGTCTGGTTATGGACAAATGGTTTGTTCTTCAGGGCAGTAACCCTGTGGAAAACGCACTTGAGAAAGTGAAAGAAACCATGAGCCACGAAGCATTTAGTTTGAAGAACCCGAACCGTACACGTAGCTTGATTGGTTCATTCTTAAACGTAAACCCAGTGCAATTCCATGATAAGTCAGGTTCTGGTTACCAGTTTGCTGGTGAGATCCTTCGTCAGTTGAACGATAGTAACCCACAAGTGGCATCTCGTCTGATCGATCCTCTATTGAAGTTCCGTAAATACGATGAAGGTCGCCAGGCGCTTATTCGTGCTGAGCTTGAAAAGCTTAAAGCGATGGACCACCTAGCGAAAGACCTATTCGAAAAAGTGACTAAAGCACTAGACGAATAATCAACAAAAGAATAGGGTGGTCAGTACGATCACCCTAGTTTTTTGCTCTGATAACAAACCATTCTCATGAACCAGTATTACTTCTCTCTCAACATCCCATATCAAACATTTCTTTCACACTATTCTGGCATAGCAAGCTCTGTACAAGTCATTACTGACAACGGCTTAAGAGTGCAACTAGATGCATCAAAATTTCGACCTTTTCTTACGCAATTAGGTGTTAGAGGTCGTTTTAGACTCACAACTGACCAAAATAATAAGTTTCTAAAGTTAGAAACTCTGTGATGCCCGATATTCCTAGTGAGTTAAACAGGAATCTTAGTCACATAATCAAACATTTCACCTCCTACCACTGCTATTTCTTGTTAAACATTTGTAATTATGCTTTTACAATAAGCGCATGCATTACCTATGCTTAGTTTCGAGGCTCAAACCCGAAATTAAGTCCCCCTACAAAACAACAATTCTAATGTGGAGTGTGAATATGACCGCGCGTGAAAATGTAGTGCCGGTTCTGCTTGAAAAGGTATACCAACTAATTCAAGACAAACTCGAGCTTTCTCACCAACCGCTTGTAACTAAACTTGCTCAACACTTATTTAGTAACATTGCTGATGATGACTTAATTCAGCGAAACGAATCCGACCTTTATGGTGCTGTTGTTAGCCTGTGGCACCACGTCAATGAAAAGAAACCAGAAGATATTTCTGTCAGGGTATTCAACCCGACTGTCAGCCGCCAAGGTTGGCAATCAACTCACACTATTGTTGAAATTGTTGTACCGGATAGCCCGTTTTTGGTGGATTCCATCAAGATGGCGCTAACGCGACTCGACCTTGTTTCTCACTTAATGCTCAACAACCCAACGCAACTAGAACGCGATAAGAAAGGGCAAGTGACGGACGTAAATGGCGAGGGCGGCGTTCTACAATCTTTATTCCACATCGAAGTAGACCGTTTAACCAGTAAAGATGAAATGCAAGCGCTGAAAAATGAGTTGCTAACCATCTTATCAGACACGCGCTTAGTCGTTGATGACTGGAAGCAAATGGTTGAAAAACTTAAGATCGTTACCAACGACCTTGAGAAGAATAAAGATCGTGTTTCAATGAAAACAGATCGTTTAGATGAAACGATCGAATACCTACGCTGGTTAGGGGATCATAACTTCACCTTCATGGGCTATAAGGAATATGATCTTGTTAACGTCAACGGTGACACTGAACTCCAGCCGGTGAAAGAGAAAGGCCTTGGCATGTTTGCTGATGACAGTCGTGTTCGCAGCATCAAGCTTTCTGAACTGTCAGACTCTGCGCGCCTTGAAGCGAAAAAACCTTACGCGCTGATCATCACTAAGGGCAATCAGGCCTCTCGTATTCACCGCCCAGCTTACACTGACTACATTGGTGTTAAGAAATTCGACAAGAATGGCAAAGTGATTGGTGAGCACCGTTTCACAGGTCTTTACACTTCTGCTGTATACAACCAAGCCGTACAAAGTATTCCTCTGATCCGCGAGAAAGTGGATCGTATTCTAGAAGCGAGTGGCTACCGTAACGGATCATACTCGTACAAAGCCCTGCACAATATTCTAGAAAACTACCCACGTGACGAGTTGCTTCAAGCTCGTGAAGAAGAGCTATTAGAAGTGGGGATGGGCGTCGTGCAAATGCAAGATCGTGACTTGTTGCGTCTATTTGTTCGTAAAGACCCGTTTGGTCGATTCTTCAGCTGCATGGTTTACGTGACAAAAGATCGTTACAACACCGAGCTTCGCCGCCAAACGCAACGCATTCTTAAGCAGTACTTCGGTTGCGAGCAAGAAGTTGAATTCACAACCTTCTTCTCAGAAAGCCCGCTGGCGAGAACCCATTACATTGTTCGTGTAGACAATAACAACATTGATGTAGACGTGAAAAAGATTGAGCAGAACTTAATGGAAGTATCGACTTCATGGGATGACCGCCTAAAAGAATCCATCATTGCAAACTTTGGTGAGAGTAAAGGTCTTCCACTTTCGAAAGAGTACATGAGCGCATTCCCACGTTCATATAAAGAAGACATGATGCCAGGTTCTGCGGTTGCAGACATCGAACGCCTAGAAGCGTTAAGCGATGATAACAAGCTTGGAATGTTGTTCTACCGTCCGCAAGAAGAAGCGGCAGAATCGAAAGCGGTGCGTTTAAAGCTATACCACCGCGACGAGCCAATTCACCTATCTGACGTGATGCCAATGTTGGAAAACCTAGGCTTACGCGTGATCGGCGAATCACCTTATGAGATCGAAACAAACAACGGCCAAACGTTTTGGATCTTAGACTTCTCAATGCTGCATAAGAGCGACAAGACCGTTGATCTTCGTGAAGCTCGCGATCGTTTCCAACAAGCATTTGCAGCGATTTGGGCAGGTAACTTAGAAAGTGATGGCTTCAACCGTTTGCTACTAGGCGCTTCACTGTCTGGTCGTGAAATCTCAATCCTTCGTGCATACGCGCGTTACATGCGCCAAGTTGGCTTCCCATTCAGCCAACAATATATCGAAGATACTCTCAGCCATTACCCGGATTTAGCTACGGGTCTCGTTAACCTGTTTGCTAAACGATTCGATCCAAAACACAAGGGCAGTGAGAAAGGTCAGAACGATCTCATTAAGAAGATTACTGAAGAATTGGATCGTGTGGAAAGCTTGGATGATGATCGTATTATCCGTCGCTACATGGAAATGATCACAGCAACGCTTCGTACTAACTACTACCAGTTGGACGAAGATAAGCAGCCAAAACCTTGGTTATCATTGAAGATGAAGCCAAGCGAAATACCAGATATTCCTCAACCTGTACCTGCATTTGAAATCTTTGTGTACGCACCGGATATTGAAGGTGTGCACCTACGTGGCGGTAAAGTCGCACGTGGTGGTTTACGTTGGTCGGACCGTCAAGAGGACTTCCGTACGGAGATTCTTGGACTGGTTAAAGCACAGCAAGTTAAGAACACGGTTATTGTCCCTGTAGGTGCAAAAGGTGGCTTCGTATGTAAACGTCAGCACACTCTAACTAACCGTGATGACATCTTTGCTGAAGGTCAGCGTTGTTACAAACGCTTCATTCGCGCGCTTCTTGATGTTTCCGATAACATCATCGAAGGTGAAGTTATTCCACCGAAGAGTGTCGTGCGTCACGATGAAGACGACCCATACTTGGTAGTTGCAGCCGATAAAGGTACAGCGACGTTCTCTGATTTGGCGAACTCTGTGTCGGATGAGTACAACTTCTGGCTAGGTGATGCGTTTGCGTCAGGTGGTTCTAACGGTTACGACCACAAAGCAATGGGTATCACTGCGAAAGGTGGTTGGGAATCGGTGAAACGCCACTTCCGTGAAATGGGCATCAACTGTCAAACCACTGACTTCACGGCAATTGGTGTTGGTGATATGGCAGGTGACGTGTTTGGTAACGGTATGCTGCTATCTAAGCATATTCGTCTGCAAGCTGCGTTTAACCACATGCACATTTTCATTGATCCAAATCCAGATTCAGCCACCAGCTGGGAAGAGCGTAATCGCTTGTTCAATCTCCCACGATCAAGCTGGGAAGATTACAACGCTGAGTTGATCTCACAGGGCGGTGGTATTTTCTCTCGTCGCTCTAAATCGATTCAACTAACGCCCGAAATCCAAAAAATGTTGGGCACGAAGAAAGCGTCTTTAGCACCCAATGACCTGATTAAGATGATCCTGCAAATGGAAGTGGATCTGCTTTGGAATGGTGGTATCGGTACGTATGTTAAAGCTTCTAGCGAGACACACACTGACGTTGGCGACCGTGCAAACGACGTACTCCGCATCGACGGACGTGATTTAAAAGCGAAAGTGGTTGGTGAAGGCGGTAACTTAGGCATGACTCAGCTTGGTCGTATCGAGTACGCAAGCACAGGCGGTCGTGTAAATACGGACTTTGTGGATAACGTTGGTGGTGTAGACTGTTCGGACAATGAAGTAAACATCAAGATCTTCTTGAACGGTCTCGTATCAAATGGCGATCTAACGGTTAAACAACGCAACCAGATTCTTGAATCGATGGAAGACGAAGTGGGTGAGATCGTATTGGACGATGCATACCGCCAGTCTGAGTCTATATCTGTGACAGAGCAACAAGGTGTTGGCATCGTTAAAGAGCAAATCCGCTTTATCCATACAATGGAGAAGGCAGGGTACTTGGATCGTGCTCTTGAGTACATTCCAGACGATGAAACCTTGATTGAGCGAGAGAAACAAGGTCTTGGTCTGACACGCCCTGAGCTTTCGGTTCTGGTTGCGTACGGTAAGATGGTTTTGAAAGAGCAATTGGTCGCTGACGAAATTGCAAATGACGAATTCCACGGAAAACAATTAGTTGCTTACTTCCCAAGCGAGTTACGCCGTAACTACAAAGATCAAATGGTAAACCATCCACTGCGTGCTGAAATCATCGCAACAGCGCTGGCAAACCAAATGGTTAATGAAATGGGCTGTAACTTCGTGACTCGTCTTCAAGAAGAAACGGGTGCGAGCGTGGTTGATATCGCAAATGCTTACAGTGCAACCCGTGAAATCTTTGAACTGGAAGATATTCTCAAGCAAACTCGTGCACTAGATAATGTTGCAACCGCAGAAGCTCAATATGAGATTATGTTCTACGTACGTCGCGCATTACGCCGTATTTCTCGCTGGTTATTACGTAACCGTAGCGGTAAAAACACAGTAACTGAGCTCGTTGCACTATATAAAGACGATGTTCACACTATTACTGAAACGCTGGACACCATGCTAGTTGCATCAGAAGTCGAAGAGCATAACGAACTTGCTCAGAAATGGATTGAGCGTGGAGTAGAAGAGAAGCTGGCTCATCATGTGGCTCGTCTTTCTAGCCTGCAGTCAGCACTGGATATCTCAGCAGTGGCAAGTGAAACAGGTAAAACCGTTGAGCAAGCTTCGAAGCTTTACTTCAACTTAGGTGACCGTCTATCACTTCACTGGTTCTTGAAACAAATCAATGGCCAAGCGGTAGACAACAACTGGCAAGCTCTGGCGCGTGCGGCGTTCCGTGAAGATCTTGATTGGCAACAACGTCAATTGACAGCTCAAGTTCTAACTTGTGGTTGCTCAACAGAAGATCTAGACGTAATGCAAGCACTCGAAGATTGGATGACAACGAATGAGCTGTCATTGCACCGCTGGGAAAGCATCTTGAATGAGTTCAAAGTTGGTTCCGTTCATGAGTTCGCTAAGTTCTCTGTAGCGCTTCGAGAGTTGGTTCTACTCAACTTAAACTGTTCTTCAAACGAATAGGGTAAGTCACTTTAGCAAAAGCCTCGCAATCGCGGGGCTTTTTTATGTTCAAATCACTTATAACGACCCCAAAATAGTGACACTATAACACCAAGTTTAAGTTTTTATGACATGAAATCGTTTGCTTTTAAAGAAAAAGCTAGCAATTTTGCACAGAGAATAGTGCGATAATTAACTGTTTTTATGAGAAAAACTAAAATAAGACGTACTATTTTGCTGAATTCAATCATTTTCATTGAATTGCGTTGAAAAACAGTAAATAATATTGACCCGTTTACACGGGGCTTTTTTCTTTCGGAGGCACAATGCTTTACCGTCTAGCCAGAACTGGCTTTTTCCAACTTGATGCCGAAAAGGCACATGATCTTGCAATCAAAAACTTCCAACGCTTTAACGGCACCCCTCTCGATCTTTTCTATCGTCAACAATTACCAAATCGTCCAGTAGAATGCATGGGACTTACATTCCGTAACCCAGTGGGTCTTGCTGCAGGTTTGGACAAAAACGGCGAATGTATCGAAGCGTTTGACGCTATGGGCTTTGGTTTTGTCGAAGTTGGTACTGTTACACCTCGTCCTCAAGCTGGTAACGACAAGCCTCGCTTGTTTCGCCTAGTTGAAGCGGAAGGTATCATCAACCGTATGGGCTTTAACAACCTAGGTGTGGATCATCTGGTTGAGAATGTGAAAAAGGCAAAATACAACTGCGTTCTTGGTATCAACATTGGTAAGAATAAAGACACACCAATTGAGAACGGGGCAGAGGACTACCTGATTTGTATGGAAAAAGTGTACGAGTACGCTGGTTACATCGCCGTGAACATTTCGTCACCAAATACACCAGGACTTCGTTCGCTTCAGTACGGTGAAGCGCTAGATGAACTGCTATCTGAACTCAAAGCGAAACAAGCTGAACTTACAGAGAAATACGGTAAGTATGTACCGCTTGCGCTAAAAATCGCACCAGATTTGAGTGACGATGAAATCAGCCAGATTTGTGAGTCTCTAATTAAGAACAATATCGACGGCGTAATTGCGACAAACACAACGCTGGATCGAACAGTCGTTGAAGGTATGAAACATGCACATGAAGCGGGTGGCCTAAGTGGACGTCCGGTTCAATCTCGCTCAACAGAGGTTGTTCGTAAACTTCACCAAGAACTTGGCGATAAACTTCCGATCATTGGTGTCGGTGGTGTTGACTCTTACGTTGCTGCGAAAGAGAAAATGATGGCTGGCGCTCAACTTGTTCAAGTTTATACAGGTTTTATCTACCACGGCCCAGGTCTCGTACGCGATATTGTTAAAAATCTATAAGAATAATCGCTAAATTGTTGAGAAATCGACGCTTGTTACTAAAAAAAGAGGAATTCGTTTCCTCTTTTTTTTTGTCCGTTCGTTTGTAAAATTTAAAAATCATGAGTAGGTAATTAAGCGTCTTACCTCTTACTACTGTTTAACTAGTCACAAGAGAACGGAATAATGCTTAAACCCAGCGACAAATGGAATTGGTATTTTGACGAGCAGAAAGCTTGCCTAATGCTGGATTTAGGGGAGGAGATGATTTTCCAAACCAATCTATGCCGTAAGCTGTTGGTCAATTGCGCCTTCTCAGACAATGAATTCACCGTTGATGACGCAAGCGCGTTCCAAACGTACAACGAACGAATCCGTTGTCTCGACATCAACGAATACCGTCAAGCCGAACTTACGCTTTATTGCGTAGCAGCGAAACGCTTTCACAAGCCAGTCCAGCCTAAGAGCTGGTTCTTCGATGCTCAATGTGATGGACATGAGCCAGAAGAAGGGGACATGGTCTTCCTAACAAACCAATATTCTGAAGGTGTGTTCGTCGTCCTAGAGCCTGGTGAAACATCAAGTCTGTGTGCTTATGTTGGACAAGAAGAATTCCTGCTAGACGGCAACAAAACGCTCCAGTTTGGACAACCGATTAAAGTAATGCATGATCGCATGGTGTGTGCTAATCACTTATTCATGATGGCACCTATGGCGATGGTGGGTTAGTTTCCTTTTGATTTTTTCTTTATTTTCGTTCCTTTGTTTGCATTAATCGACAGCATTAGGTCGATTTTTTTTGCCTAGAATTTTTCCAAATCTCTCCTAGTACGCGCCTCAAACTCCCCCCTAGGTGAGGGGGTTTCATATCTCATATATGAAATCCCCTCACTTTTATTCCAATTTTTTCAATTTAGCTTTTCCTTAAATTAGGCAATAAGACGCTTAATATTTCACCCTTTATTCCCCTATACATTGTTTTTGTAAGTAAATTACACACCAAAAGCCACTCTGGTATATACCAATTTTAATGTGAATAAGTATTTACTTTCGCCACAGACTGCATTTTTACGATAAGGTGATAAGGAGACGTATTCTGTTTATGAAGGTGATGTGATCTGACTTTCAGTTGGTGAGATTGGTGACTGTTTGCGCTAATAAAGCGAAAAAGCCTTTAAAAACGAGGCATTGATCGTAAAGTCAGGTATAATTAAAACCATTTTTTATCGACGAAAGAACACTATGAATCAATATCTCGCGGTAACTTCAAACGGCATGGAAAACTTGCTTGCAGAAGAGCTGACTAAACTAGGCATTGAAAACGCCAAGCCAGTACAGGCAGGCGTTAAATTTAAGGCGACGAATAAACAAATTTACCGTTGCTGTTTGTGGAGCCGTTTGGCGTCTCGATTTGTACGTGTTTTATCGGAGTTTACCTGTAACGACGACATGGACCTTTACCTGTCGACGTCTTCAATTAACTGGGTAAACCAATTCCACAGCTCAAAGCGTTTTGTGGTTGACTTCAACGGTACCAACCGTGAAATCCGCAACAGCCAATATGGTGCAATGAAAGTCAAAGATGGCATCGTTGACTGCTTTGAGAAGAAAGGACTTCCTCGTCCAAACATCAGCAAAGAACGCCCAGATATTCGCGTTCACGTTCGTCTACACAAAGACAAAGCGATTCTTGGTGTCGACATGGTAGGCAGTGGTCTTCATCAACGTGGCTACCGTCCAGAATCTGGTCGAGCTCCGCTGCGTGAAACACTCGCAGCCGCTATTATCATGCGTTGTGGCTGGGATGCTTCTCAACCACTTCTAGACCCAATGTGTGGTTCTGGTACGTTGTTGATTGAAGCGGCAATGATTGCAGCGAACATGGCACCTGGCGTTAAACGCAAACAGTGGGGCTTTGAAGTACTAGAAGACTTTGAACCAGAGCTTTGGGCAGAGATTAAATCAGAGGCAAATGTACAGGCTCGACGTGGCGTCAAAAAAGTTGACGCTAAGTTTTTCGGCTTCGATAACGACCCGAAAGTACTGAAGGTTGCTCAAGACAATGCTCGCAGAGCTGGTGTTGAAGAGCTGATTACCTTTGCACAAGGTGATGCGGCAACCATCACTCGTCCGGCTGGCTTCGAAGCTGGCGTTATCGTTTCTAACCCTCCTTATGGTGAGCGTCTTGGTACTGAGCCAGGTTTGATTGCGCTATACACAGCATTTGGTGGCCAGTTAAAAGCTGAGTTTGGCGGTTGTAAAGCGTCTATCTTCTCTAGTTCAGACGAGCTACTAAGCTGTCTTCGTATGCGTGCAGACAAACAGTTCAAATTGAATAACGGTGCGTTACCGTGTCACCAAAAGAACTACAACATTGCAGAGCGCAGCGCTGATGAAGTGAAAGGCGCGGACACTAATGTTCAGATCGCACCTGACTTTTCAAACCGTTTGAAGAAAAACATTGGCAAGATTGGCAAGTGGGCGCGTAAAGAGAAACTAGACTGTTACCGTATCTACGATGCGGACCTTCCAGAATACAACGTGGCTATCGACGTTTATGGCGATCAAATCGTGATTCAGGAATACGCGGCGCCTAAAAACATTCCTGAAGAAAAAGCTAAGCGTCGTTTGACGGACATTATCCGTGCAACGATTCAGGTAACGGGCGTAGAAGCGAACAAAGTTGTACTTAAAGTTCGTGAGAAGCAGAAAGGCCGTAGTCAGTACCAAAAACTAGGTCAAGTTTCAGAGACACTTGAAGTTAACGAGTACGGCGTGAAGCTGATCGTAAACCTTCACGATTACCTAGACACTGGCTTGTTCTTGGATCATAAGATCACTCGTCGTCGCCTTGGCGAAATGGCACAAGGTAAAGATTTCCTTAACTTGTTTGCTTACACTGGTAGTGCAACAGTACACGCTGCAGTTGGTGGTGCGCGTTCTACAACCACGGTAGACATGTCTAACACTTACCTGAACTGGGCGAAAGACAACATGCAGCTAAATGGCTGCGTGGGTCGCCAGCATCGTTTTGAGCAAGCTGACTGTCTACAGTGGCTTGAGAACGCAAAAGGTGAATACGATCTTATTTTTATTGATCCACCGACATTCTCTAACTCTAAGCGAATGGAAACGTCGTTCGACGTGCAACGCGACCACATTAAGCTAATGACAAACCTTAAGCGCCTGTTGCGTGCTGGCGGTACGATTGTTTTCTCGAACAACAAACGTCACTTCAAGATGGACGAAGCAGGGCTTGCAGAACTGGGCTTAAAAGCGCAGAACATTTCTTCTCAAACTCTGCCATTGGATTTCTCTCGTAACAAACAGATTCACAACTGCTGGCTGGTTACGCACGCAGAATAGGGACGGAACAGCAAAAGGATGTTGAACGTGCTAACACTTTACAGCACAGAAGGATGCCATCTCTGTGAGATGGCGTTTGACCTAGTTGGTCAGATTGGTCTCGCCGAACAAACTAACATCGTAGACATAGCGTTCGACGATGTTCTCTTTTCTCGTTACGGCGTCACGATTCCCGTATTAAAATATCATGATTCTGAGTTGAACTGGCCGTTTGACTTAGAACAACTCACACATTGGTTGGATAATAATGGCATTACTTACCATTCATAACGCGCAACTTGCATTTGGTGACCACCCATTGCTAGACAAAGCGGAGTTCGCTCTTCAAGAAAACGAACGCGTTTGTTTAGTTGGTCGTAACGGTGCAGGTAAGTCCACGTTAATGAAAGTGCTTGCCGGCGACATTTTGTTGGACGATGGCAAGATTCAAATCACTCAAGACGTAGTTGTTTCTCGACTTGAACAAGATCCACCACGTAATCAAGAGGGTACGGTTTACGAATACGTATCTGGTGGTTTAGCTGAAATCGGCGAACAGCTGAAGATATACCATGATCTTCTCGATCTTGTCGCTCAGGATCCAAGTGAAAAGAACATTAATCGTCTTGCTAAGATTCAAGAGCAGTTGGATCACCTAAATGCTTGGCGCTTTGATGATCGTGTAAAGAACGTTCTTGGCGCTTTAAAGCTAAGCCCGGAAACCAAACTGACGGACTTATCGGGTGGTTGGCAACGCAAAGCCGCTCTGGCTCGTGCTCTTGTTTGTGACCCCGATGTATTGCTTCTTGATGAGCCTACTAACCACCTTGATGTGACCACCATCGAATGGTTAGAGAACTTCTTAAAAGACTTCAAAGGCTCGATCATCTTTATTTCTCACGACCGTGCGTTCATCAAATCAATGGCGACACGCATCGTAGACTTAGATCGCGGTCAATTGGCTTCTTTCCCTGGTAATTACGATCAATACCTAAATGACAAAGAAGAGATGCTTCGTGTAGAAGAAATGCAAAATGCTGAGTTCGACAAAAAGTTAGCTCAAGAAGAAGTGTGGATTCGTCAGGGGATTAAAGCGCGTCGTACCCGTAATGAAGGTCGTGTTCGCGCCCTTAAGAAGCTTCGTGAAGAACGTCGTGACCGTCGTGAAGTGCAAGGTAAAGTTAACCTTAATATCGATGATGCATCGCGTTCAGGCAAGATCGTCTTTGAAGCTGAGAACGTCTCTTTTGCTTTTGAAGGCAAAAAGATCGTGGATGACTTCAGCTTCAACATCATGCGCGGTGATCGAATCGCTCTGATTGGCCCTAACGGCTGTGGTAAAAGTACGGTTCTCAAGTTGTTACTAGGCCAGTTAGAGACACAAGGTGGTCGTCTACATTGCGGCACAAAGCTAGAAGTGGCTTACTTCGACCAGTATCGTGAAATCCTCGATCCTGAAAAGACGGTTATCGATAACTTAGCGGATGGTAAGCAAGAAGTGATGGTGGGTGGCCGTCAACGTCACGCATTGAGCTACCTACAAGATTTCTTGTTTGCACCAAAACGTGCCCGTACGCCAGTAAAAGCGTTATCCGGCGGTGAAAAAAACCGTTTGTTGTTGGCTCGTATCTTATTGAAACCTAACAACTTGCTTATTCTTGACGAACCAACCAACGATTTGGACATCGAAACGTTGGAACTTTTAGAAGAAATGCTTGCCAATTATCAGGGTACGTTACTGTTAGTGAGTCACGACCGTGAGTTCGTAGACAATACAGTAACAACTAGCTGGATTTTTGAAGGTAACGGCGTAATCGAAGAGTTCGTTGGTGGTTATCACGATGCTAAACAGCAGCGTGATCAAGTTCTTGCTTCACGCGGTCAGGTTGAAAAAGCAACGAAGAAAGAGAAAGTGGTTGAGGAAACTCCCAAAACTACGCAACCTAAGAACAATTCGAAGAAGTTATCGTATAAGCTGCAAAGAGAATTAGAGGCTCTTCCAGCTAAACTAGAACAATTAGAGTCGGATATTGAGACGCTACAAGAACAAGTGAATGACCCAGAGTTCTTCACTAAATCTGTAGAACAGACTCAACCGGTATTGGAACAGCTCGCTGCAGTAGAGCAGGAGTTGGAAATCGCATTCGAGAGATGGGAAGAACTCGAAGCAATGCAACAGGACAGTTAAGAATTCAATGAATTGTAGTAACAAATTCAAATTAACCGCCGTCGCGATGATGGTTGGTACAGCAATGAATGCTAATGCAGCATTGTATCAGGTAATAGAAGTTGTCCCTCAGATTGATGGAAACACTATTGATACTGAAACGGCACAAACCTCATACGGTGTCGCGATACAACAAGGCGACGTTCCATTTGCAAAGGGTTGCTTCGATGGTTCTGCTGGTTGTAGGCCGGAAGAGTTCAAACTTGCACTTGAGACTCGTTCTACACCTATCTCGGCAGGTGAAGCTGTAGATGGTGTTAGCTATCGTGAAGAAGTGCCTTTCGCTATGGATTCAGGTTTCTATTACGTTCAAGAGTACGATGACTTTGAGCGATACTGTTACAATGAACGTCGTTACTCAACATGTGAGTCTTGGGCCTCTATACATTGGAATCCTTGGCAAAAAGAAGCATTTAAAAAAGATTTTACTCCAAATGCACTAGCTTATGTTGAGGGGGATGTACCCAAAACAATCGATTCTTCAGCGTATACAAATGAATACAATAATATCATCAACAGTCTGACTAAAGACGGTGAGCCCGTGGGTAACCAGAGTGTTGTTGATCAAACGGTAACCCCTCCGGTAGTAAAAACTCGAAATACGATAGTGGCACCTGTTATTCCTGATATTACGACAGAGGAAAAGCAAGCAGAGGTTGTCCAAAGCCACGCTTGGCATACCGATAGTACATTTACTGTTGGTAGCGTTTCGAGAAAAGCTTCTAACACAAATGGGACTCACCATACCTCTAAAGCAGCCATTTGGGATGAAACGCGAACCATCGTAGAAATCCCTTGGCTGGACGGCGTTCCAGAGAAAGATGGTGAACGCCTTGCTCAAGGAAGTATGCGAGACCTCGTTGTCGATGCTGATACAAACGTAATCTATGGTGTAGGTTATAACACTTGGCGCGACGACAACTACATGAATGCAACAGTGTTTGTAGGAAGTTTAAAAGCAGATACAGATGCGAAAAATATCAAGAACTATGACTGGAAAAATGTGTTGGTTGACGGTGCACAACAACGTATTGATGGTGACACAGTCCACTCAAATTCCCGTTTAACGGATGTTAACTCTAACTTTGTCGCGATTGGTGAAGCTAAACGCTCTGGCGCTTACCTAATGCCGACAGGTTCTGCGCCGAACCGTTTGTTTATTGTAGACGACGTTACTGCAGATTCTGTTAGTGCATTCTACCCAACAACCGACATTTTCTTTAGTGGTGCAGGCGGTCATATGGGGGCTATCAACTCTTACAATGAGATTGTTGGTCAGCTAGATGCTGAGACTACTCGTGAAGAAGAAGGTAAGCCTCGTCGCAAACGTGGTTTTATTTACCCTTACACTAAAACAGGTGAAGCCGTGAGCCAGCGTGCGAAAGACTTGTTTAAAGGTAAACCATGGTTCTTGGATAACCTAACGAACGGTGGTGATTACTCAGCGGACAACAACGCATTCCGTATCATCAATGCTACAGACATCAATGATGCTGGCGTGATCTCGGCAACCGCGATGAAGTGTGAAGGCGGCTATAAGAGCACACAACATAATGCGTCGTGTGATGGGACAGAAAAAATCGTTGCAGTTAAGCTTATGCCTATCGCTGGTGCGACTTCTGCAGATATTCAGAAGCGAAGCGTTGAAGAGGAATCAGCCGAACGTCAAGGTGCCGGTCTTGGTTGGTTGGCTTTGACCATGCTGGGCTTCTTCGGGTTCCGTAGAAAATAGTCAGTAATTTTTAAATCAAGCAGAGGCTCACAGAAATGAGCCTCTGCTTTTTTTATGCCTTGAGAAAATGCGTAATTTGATCGATTCTTGTAAGTGGAGTCATAAAAACTCCACTAAAGTTTCACAAAAACAGTAGTACGTTTGTAAATGGACCTGTATGAGGAATTAACTATGAAGAGACAAAAGCGTGATCGCCTAGAACGAGCTCAATCTCAAGGCTACAAAGCTGGGTTGAATGGGAGGTCTCAAGAGGCTTGTCCGTATCAACAGATTGACGCTCGGTCGTATTGGTTAGGTGGTTGGCGTGATGCCAGAGATGAAAAACAATCTGGTCTCTACAAATAAACTCTCCACATACAAACAGAAGGATTTGAAAAGGCTCGTTAAGAGCCTTTTCTGCATTTGTAAGTAGCTATACCCAAGTGACTTCAAGACTAAAAAAGGCCCCTTTGAAAGGAGCCTTCTTGAATACTTCAGAGTAGGAGATTAGAAGCTTGAGGTGTCTTGGAACAAGCCTACTTTTAGATCTTTTGCTACATAGATTTCTTTGCCGTCTACACATACACGGCCATCAGCTAGACCCATTACTAATTTACGGTTAACAACACGCTTCATGTGGATCTCGTAAGTCACTTTTTTAGCTGTTGGTAGGATTTGACCCGTAAACTTCACTTCGCCAACACCTAGAGCGCGTCCTTTGCCTTTACCGCCAACCCAGCCTAGGAAGAAGCCAACAAGTTGCCACATTGCATCAAGGCCAAGACAGCCAGGCATTACTGGGTCACCAGGGAAGTGACAATCAAAGAACCAAAGATCCGGAGTAATGTCCAATTCTGCTAGGATCAAGCCTTTACCGAAATCACCTTCAGTCTCAGACATTTTTGTGATGCGGTCCATCATCAACATGTTTGGTGCTGGTAGCTGAGGGCCTTGTGGCCATAGTTCGCCTTGGCTAGAAGCTAGAAGATCTTCGCGGGTGTATGAATCACGTTTGTTTTGCATTATCAATTACTCCAATTTTTGATAGCTGCATCTTAGTGAACACGTGTACGCTAAACAACTCCGATCAGTACTAGACAAACCAGTTTTTGATGCGCTCCACAATTCCTTCTGGATGCTCGTGTCTTTCAAAGTTTTCAATACGTTCGGCTATCTTACCGATGATGCTGTCGTCTTCCCCCCGGAATGGCTTAGACATCAGAAGAGGAATCGCTTCATCAACAGTAGAAACAGACCAAATGTGGAACTCACCATTCTTAATGCTTTCTATGACATCTTTATGTAACGCAAGGTGCTTTAGGTTAGTTTTCGGCATAATCACGCCTTGCTCACCTGTGAAGCCTTGGTGCTTACACACTTGGTAAAAACCTTCGATCTTTTCGTTCAAGCCACCGACGGCTTGCACACGACCAAATTGGTCTACCGCGCCAGTCACCGCGATCTGCTGATTAACTGGAGATTCAGACAGGGCACTTACCAAACAGCAAAGCTCCGCTAAAGAGGCGCTATCTCCATCTACTTCACTGTATGATTGCTCAAAAACAATTGACGCAGAGTAAGGTAGAGGCTCATCTAAATTCAACGCCGAGCTCACAAATGCTTGCATGATCATCATACCTTTAGCGTGCAAATTGCCACCAAGCTCCGCTTTACGCTCAACATCTGAAATATCGCCATCACCAAAGTGAATAACACAAGAAATACGCGCAGGTTCACCATAAGAGACCGGATGTCCAGCCATATCAATAACAGTAAGACCGTTAATTTGGCCTACTTGTTCGCCAGTCGTTTCAATGATCACTTGTCCATCAAGAATGTCATCAACTGCACGCTGTGGTAGGTACGACTCGCGGTAATATTTATCATCAATGGCCTGATCAATATCGTCGAATTCGATAACCGATGAGTTTGAATATTGGCTAGCAAGACCTAATAGCTGGTTGTGCCACATGACACCGAGCGGTAGATAGTGTTGATCTTCTGTGTAGCGCATCCCTGCAAGAATTAATCTTCTGAACGCTTCATTGCTCAATGCAGGATGCTGGTACTTCTGGCAAATCCAGTTTACCAAACTAATGTAATTCCTCAGGTTTTCTTGAGATAGGTGGATATCTTCTTCAACCTCTGTATACATCGTCAGGCCTGCAGAGAAGTCTTCATCGACATACTCGATTTCGGCCAACTGGTTTCGGTCACCGGTAATGATCAGTTTTACATTGTATTCTTGCGGCGCAAAAGGCGATGAAGCAATTCGATTTGGAGTAAGATTAATTGGAGCAAAGCTTCCACCTTGAACCGCAGCTTTGATGTTTGGCCAGCGTGCAGCATTCGCAAGCACCAAGTTCGCAGGAATAACAAGATAGCCGCCATGTGCTTTGGAAAGTAAGCCAGATTCAAACGTCGCTTGACCATCTTGGTTCACACTGTAGCGATCAAACAACTCTTTAGCATCGAGTGACTCTATTGCAACAACAGGTGCTGAGGTTTTAGCCTCCAACACTTCGCTAATGAAGCCTCGGTAAATCGCATTATCAGTGCAATTCACCAATAAAATGCGAGTTAATCCTTGTACACGCGTAAATCGCTCAGTGGTTGCTTCAAGCCTCGGCTGAAGGTCAATGAAAGGTTTTGCTGGGAGAGAAGTGGCGTTGCGTAAAATCTCTTCGTACTGTTCAAAAGAAGGGGTGACATCTTGCCAGTTAACTTGGTTCATTCAAATTCATCTTAATTTAATCTTAGGGCCATTATAGCGAAACGGCGATCAACTCCCTAGCGACAATTTGACCAATCCAAAAATTCTGCAAATTCAGTTGATTAAACCTTCGACAAATGAGTGATCAACATCGATACTTTTAGGAGTTTTAATTGCCGAACCTGCACAGTTGGGTTACGCTGTCACCATACGTGCATTGAGGGTCAGAAGGATGAAATATCAGCAGCTTGAAAATTTAGAATGTGGTTGGAAATGGAAGTATCTCATTAAAAAGTGGAAAGATGGTGAAGCCGTTACTCGATACATCGATACAAGCGAAGCCGATGCTGCGATTGCTGAACTTCGTAAACTCGAGCATGAACCTACTCAAGTTCTTGCTTGGATTGAGAGCCACATGTCAGAAGAGCTTGATAACAAGCTGAAACAAGCGATCCGTGCAAAGCGTAAACGTCACTTCAATGCGGAGCAAGTCCACACAAAGAAAAAATCCATAGATCTTGACTATCGAGTGTGGGAAAAGCTCTCTAACAGAGCAAACGAGTTAGGTTGCACACTATCCGATGCCATTGAGTATTTGCTGTCAGAAGCATCTCGAAGCGAGAAAGCGAGCATGAAGGTATCATCGTTGAAAGAAGACTTGAGTAAATTGTTGTCCAGCTAAGGAGAATCATATGCTTTACGTAATATTGATTGCTGCTGTTGTCATTTTTTGGCTTATCGCTGTAGATAGACCGGTCCTAAAAGTTAAGTTCGAAAAAGGGCACATATCGAAAGTGAAAGGTCATATACCACCTTCTTTTAAACACAACCTGCAAGACATCGCCGAGCATGCACCTTTCGATGGTGAGATAAAAGTCTACAATCAACGCACTGGGATGCGTTTAGCGTTTTCCAAGGAAGTGCCGAAAAAAGTTCAACAACGCATTAGGAACGTTTTTCCTCATCAAGGTTTTAAGTCAACCAAAGGCAAAAAACGCGCTTAAGCAAACTATCAATTACTTATTCGTGTTAGACGGGACGCATTAATTGCGTCCCGTTTTTATATCAATAAAGTCAGTGAGTTAGAGTTGTATTTTTACTAAATCGAAAGGAAACTTCATGCGCTACACCGTCACTTTTTTGTGTTTTTTATTTGGAATTTCTGTTGCTACAGCCGATGATTCTGAGACGAATCCCGTAGCGAAAAAAATTAAAGCGGAGTTGCAGAAGAAAACTGATAGAGAATTTGATGGTTACCATGGGTATTGTGACCTGGTGATTGAAATGGAGCACAAAGGTAAAAGTGCAAAGATCAAGAGGGTAAAAAGTAGTGGGGATAAACGCGTATGCCAGTTCACCAAATCAAATGTGAAAATTGGCAAACGTTATCTCTATAAATTCTCTGAAAAGTACATACGACTACACATAACAACGGGCAACTAGCATTCACTAATCATAGTTCTATGATCGAAACAAGTCGAACTTAGACATGCAAAATGGCTAGCTAGTATGAACCACCAAGTGGATCAGTCGCAAGTGAATAAACTCCTCAGTTTACGAAAAGTGCAGAGCATATTAAAGTTGCCACTCTAGAAGACATAGAAAACAAACCGATCTTAGAACGCAGCATCTATGGCGCAGCAATAGCACAGGCTAGGGCATATGCAATATACGACAGCTTATCGAGAAGCGAAGTGTTCGCAGAAAAACACAAACCATTTTGGTTTGCTAACGTTCAGATCTCAGGAGGAGCGCTATCATCCATTAGAATGAGCGCTCCAGGCAAGATGACTCTTATGATATAGAAGAGTTACGATGTCACAAAACTTCAAGCGACCAAGTCTGGTCGCTTTTTTATTAGTTTCTGTTATGAACACCTAGAGCTATAGTGACGGCGTAACATAAGGAGTATGAGGCTATATCGGTAACGGAGTAACTCAGGCGACCAGTCGCATCATCGGTGAAGACCAGTAAACAACATTTGTCAGTGCGTCCTTCAAACCAATCATGGTGACGAGCTCGCCTAAACAATCACGTCGGTAACGAGGTTGGTAAACTCGGGGCTTGCGTATAGAGTGTGGGACCCAAAGTCCGTCGGCGATCATCCATTGACGTAACGTTTCATTAGAAATGGGTAAGTTATGGAGCTCAATAAGTTTTTCTCTTGCTAACGTTGGGGCAAAATCCGAATAGTGTTTACGAACAAGCCTTAAGATAGTCTGACGATAATCACTCGATATACGATTATTACTGGGCTTGCCACGAGCACCGTGCACCAAACTGGCCGCACCGGATTCTCGCAAGCGGTTCATTAAACGCTGCACTTGGCGTTCACTCAAGTTTAAGATCTGGGCAGCATCCGAACGTCGTAAGCGACGATCTATAAGAATGAAGTTAGCGGTTGAACCTAAAAAAGAGACATTTTAACTTTGCTAAAAAGTGACATTACAACTTTGCGCCTACATGCCAAGTGCGCATTATATGTGTTATGTTAAATGGAATGTC
>NZ_JAHGAH010000277.1:0-6789 GCF_030248475.1 Vibrio sp. D173a | reverse complement strand
AAAAATCTCGCTAAATTAGGCGGTTGGAAAGATACCAAAAGGACGGGTAGAGCTTCAATAAAGGTGCTTTGGGAAGGATGGTTTAAATTACAAACCATCCTTGAGGGCTCCGACCGCGCAATTCCTTTTGATCACAACGCTTGGGATAAAGAGACAGGCCAAACTGGCAGGGTTTTTATCTCTTAAGAAGCCACGTTACGCGAGATTAGTCACGTAGAGACGCACCAAACTTCTCAGATACGTTAGCAACGATAGCGTCAACCGCACCAGCAATGTCTGCATCTTCAAGCGTACGCTCAACTGACTGTAGCGTCAGGGCGATAGCTAGGCTCTTCTTACCTTCTTCAACACCTTTACCAACGTAAACGTCGAATAGTTTCGCATCTTTCAGGAACTTACCACCTTGCTCTAGACATGCTGCAACGATGTCACCAGAAGCCACTGCTTCGTCAACAACTACCGCAATGTCACGACGGTTTGATGGGAACTTAGAAAGCTGTACTGCTTCTGGAATCACTTTAGTGTTGATTGCAGACCATTCCACTTCGAATACGATAGTACGCCCGTTTAGAGCAAACTTACGCTCAAGCTCTGGATGAACCGTACCAATCACACCAACTTGCTTGCCATCAACGATGATAGCTGCAGATTGACCTGGGTGAAGCGCTGGGTTCGCTGCTTTGTCTTCAGCAGAAAGTGCTGCGAAAGAGTAAGCTGATTCGTTTGCTGTAAGCTCAAGAACCGCTTCTAGATCGCCTTTCAGATCAAAGAAGTCAACTGTGTTAGTTTCGATGTCCCAGTGCTCTTCACTGCGAGTACCTGCGATAACACCTGCAAGCATAGGCTCTTGGCGCATACCGTTTTCAGCAGACTCACATGGGATGAAACGTAGGCCGTATTCAAATAGACGAACACGTGGCTGTTGACGCTTCTGGTTGTGAACCACAGTGTTTAGTAGACCTTGGATAAGGCCTAGACGCATTGCTGACATATCCGCAGAGATTGGGAATGGCAGGATTAGCGGCTCAACACCCGGAACAACAAGCTTTTGCTGCTCTGGCTCAACGAAGCTGTAAGTGATTGCTTCTTGGTAACCACGGTCGACAAGTAGGTTACGAACGCGTTTTAGCGGAATGTTCGCTTCTACGTGGTCGTGCATCTTAAGTGCTGCCGCTGGGTTTTGGTTAGGGATGTTATCGTAACCGTAGATACGACCTACTTCTTCAATTAGGTCTTGCTCGATTGCGATATCAAAACGCCATGTCGGTGCTGTAGCTGTCCAACCTCTTTCTTGATTATCAAGAGCAGTAGTCACTACAGTTAGACCTAGACGCTCTAGGATTTCTACTACGTCAGCATCAGCGATGTGATGACCTAGCAGGTTGTCTAGTTTAGTACGACGTAGAGCAACTTTGTTTGGCTTAGGTAGGTCTGCTTCAGACTCTACTGCAACAACAGGCGCTACTTCACCACCACAGATTTCAACAAGAAGCTGAGTTGCACGCTCCATGGCGCTCACTTGTAGTGCATAATCCACACCACGCTCGAAACGCATTGAAGAATCAGTGTGCAGACCGTAGCTACGTGCGCGGCCACGGATGTGGTCAGGTGCAAAGAATGCACACTCTAGTAGAACGTCTTTAGTTTCAGTTGTTACACCAGACTCTTCACCACCAAAGATACCTGCGATTGCAAGTGCTTTGTTTTGGTCTGCTACTACTAGTGTATCTGCGTTTAGTTCTGCTTCGCTGCCGTCAAGAAGTGTTAGCTTCTCACCTTGCTCAGCCATACGGACGACGATGCCACCTTCGATTTTCGCTAGATCGAATGCGTGCATTGGTTGGCCTTGCTCTAGAAGAACATAGTTAGTGATGTCTACTACAGGGTCGATAGAGCGGATACCACAGCGGCGCAATTTCTCTTGCATCCATAGTGGCGTTTCAGCTTGAACATTTACGTTCTTAACCACACGACCTAGGTAACGTGGACACGCAGCTGGCGCTTTCACTTCGATAGACACTTTGTCTTCGATTGAAGCTGCTACTGCTTCTACTGATGGCTCAGTTATGTCAGCACGGTTAAGTACACCAACTTCACGAGCTAGACCACGAATGCTGAAACAGTCAGCGCGGTTTGCTGTTAGGTCTACGTCTACCGTAACATCATCTAGACCTAGGAATTCACGGAAATCGGTACCGATTACTGCGTCTTCTGCTAGTTCCATGATGCCATCTGACTCAACGTCGATACCTAGTTCAGAGAATGAACACAGCATGCCGTGTGATGGTTGACCACGTAGTTTTGCTTTTTTGATTTTGAAATCGCCTGGTAGAACAGCACCAACAGTCGCTACAGCAACTTTGATACCTAGGCGACAGTTAGATGCGCCACAAACGATGTCTAGAAGCTCTTCAGCGCCAACATCTACTTTAGTTACACGTAGTTTGTCAGCGTCTGGGTGTTGACCACACTCAACCACTTTACCTACTTTAACGCCAGTGAAAGAACCAGCTACAGGTAGCACGTCATCTACTTCTAGACCCGCCATTGTGATTTGGTGTGTAAGTTCGTCAGTCGATACCGCAGGGTTTACCCACTCACGAAGCCAAGATTCGCTAAATTTCATAGTGATGTATCCCCTGGATTACTTGAACTGTTTTAGGAAACGAAGGTCGTTCTCGAAGAACGCACGAAGATCGTTTACGCCGTAACGAAGCATAGTTAGACGCTCAACGCCCATACCAAATGCGAAACCAGAGTACTTCTCAGGGTCGATGCCTACACTGCGCAGTACGTTAGGGTGAACCATGCCACAGCCTAGAACTTCAAGCCATTTGCCGTTCTTACCTTTCACGTCTACTTCTGCTGAAGGCTCAGTGAATGGGAAGTAAGAAGGACGGAAACGAACTTCAACTTCTTCTTCAAAGAAGTTACATAGGAAATCGTGCAGGATGCCTTTTAGCTGTGCGAAGTTTACGTTTTCGTCTACTAGCATGCCTTCCACTTGGTGGAACATTGGCGTATGCGTTTGGTCGTAGTCGTTACGGTAAACACGGCCCGGTGCGATGAAGCGGAATGGTGGTTTGCCATTTTCCATCGTACGGATCTGAACGCCAGACGTGTGAGTACGTAGCATCAAATCTGGGTTGAAGAAGAAAGTATCGTGGTCAGTACGCGCTGGGTGATCTTCTGCAATGTTTAGTGCATCAAAGTTGTGGAATGAATCTTCAATCTCAGGACCAGACTCAGTGTTAAAGCCTAGCTCACCAAAGAACTGTTCAATACGCTCAACAGTACGAGTAACAGGGTGTAGACCACCGTTCTCGATACGACGACCTGGTAGAGTCACGTCGATCGTTTCAGCTGCTAGCTTCGCTTCTAGCTCTGCACGTTGTAGTGCGTCTTTACGAGCTGCGATAGCTTGCTGAACTGCGCCTTTCGCTTTGTTGATCTCTTGACCAGCTTCACGGCGCTCTTCTGGTGGTAGTTTACCTAGGCTTTGAAGTTGAGCAGTTAGCTCACCTTTTTTACCTAGATACTGAACACGCACTTCATCAAGTACGACTAGCGATTCTGCAGCTTCAATTGCTGCGCTCGCGTTAGCAATGATCTCTTCTAGATGTTGCATCGTTTCCTCATCTACCTATTGGTAGTATCCATAAGGGAGTGATTGGTTTTTTGATAGCTGTACATAGTAGCCAAACCCGTCACCAAAGCCAAATTGAATTATGAAAAGAGGAGGTTATTGAATAAAAAGAACACAAAAACGTAAAAAAAGCAGCGTTGCCTGGGAATAACGCCAATTTTATCGAAGTTGTTTTTGCATAAAAGGCCAAAGAAAGTCACTAGTTTTGCTCTTATCTAGCAAGAAATAAGTCCGTTTTCTTTGGCGATCTAGCATGAGAGGTAATCTAGTTTAAAAGCGTAGAGGGCAGGATAATATCTTGTTTGCCACGAAAGTGAGACAGTCCCTTTAGAGTAAGAACTTGCGGCGCTTAGCTTATCCATTGTTGGATTTGCAACCCCCTGCTCTTGCATCAATGACTTGGCAAGTTGGACTAATTCCACCTTACGATCGCAATCGCTTGTTGCTTAAACCATAAGCGACACGATAACCTTCTTGCTTGTCATTTTTCTAGCAGCCAAGGTTAAGCATTTGCCTGTTCCGTATTACTGTGTAACCCAAATGAACAGTAACAAGAATATGTTACGCAGAAACGAAGTTACACTTTCTGACGAACCGTCATAATTGACATTTCGTCACAATAGCTCGCTTATAAACCATTTCAACTGCAACTCTACAAATCACTAGAGATTATATCGAGAGGCTCGGTTTATCCCCTGCTGATACAATCGCATAGCGGATATCATCCATAAAACTTGTTCCAGTTTGAGCGATCCCATCGGAAAAAGTCACGGGATGATACGGCCCTGCAATCAGTAGAACATTGGTGAAGTCTGATACATCAAAGTTCTCGACGACAACGTTCTTCGAATGAAAATCCAGCACGGTGTTGGCTACCTGCTCTTCTAATATAAGTAATTGTTCCTCGGTGATCTTCATGCGAGATAGAGCGACACGAACGCACTTTTCATGCGTTGTAGTTTGATCCTTTATGATCTCAGTGTATTTGTCGTTAAGCTTCGAGTTTTCAGCGTAGCTGTAGTAAAGCGGACCATGCAGCGTGATGTTGTTTTCTTCATCAACATAAACCAGATCAAGTAGCTCTAGCGCGCCTAAGTAGTCCGACATGCTTTGTTTCGAGAGATCATACTTTTTTGTTAGGATGGTATAGCCGTCTTTACCACGAAGCATCCGTAATTCTCGATAAAAATCGTAAAGATGAGGAAACTGGAAAAAGACTTCGTCTTGCGTGTGGCTAAAGTAATCTTGATCCTCAGCTTGTAGTTGATTTGCCAATTTCTGCAACTCGTCTAGGGTACAGTCAACCGCACGGCAATATTCAAGTAACTTATCAAGAGCAAGGTTGGTACTAGTTAAATGACGTTTAAAAGTGGACAACGGCATGCCCATTTTCTCAGATAACTCTCGATATGTTAGCCCTTTGGTTTTTATCGCTTGTCGCAATGCGGCTAACAAGTACTCGGGAGTGAGTTCTCTCATCTACAATTCCTTATGGCAATGTTACAGCTGTATAGTATTTGTAACAATTTAGAATCACTTCGCAAGGCATAAGTTCATATTTTTATAAGAAAACTTTGAATTAATATACTTTCATTCACATTTACGGTGCTAATATTTTCACTTAAGATGCATTCAGTTTCATTATAATTCGCTATTAAAATAGATTACAAACACGTTAATCAGCATGCTGTTCGTCGCATTAACTGCTAACTCGATCGATTTTTCAGAGTACTTCCTACGTAAAGCATTACAAATGATTAGAACATTTACACTATAAGGCACGGAAACAAAAATGAATATTCATTCAACCTAGGTATACTAACTCCAATCTGCTATTTTTTGTGTACACTACGATCAGGATCAATAAGTTGAGTACGTAGGAGAGGAGTATTAGGCAGGCAGCAGAATTGCAAACGCAGAACATCACGGTCGAGATTCTGCGTTTCACTTAAAATGGACAGTCGCATTGGAACTTACCTATGCGTTCTATTAATCATAAGTTTGCACCGCATCGTGCTGGCCTGTCGCTCTTAAAGAAGCTTTACTGCAGTGCCAAATGCAAGAATCTCTGAAGAGCCATCAACGATCGAACTGGTGGTAAAACGAATACCGACTACGGCATCTGCTCCTAGGTTTGCGGCATCCTCTACCATTCGTTGAATAGCAATATTTCGGGCTTCAGTCATCATTTCGGTGTAGCCACGAATCTCACCACCGACAATGCTCTTTAAGCCCGCCATTAAATCACGCCCAATGTGCTTTGACTGAACCACATTTCCCGTCACAACACCTTTTATCTCCGCAATCTCTCGACCGGGAATCGTCTCGGTTGTTGAATAAATCATGTTATACCTCAGTAAGATAGTTAGATAACTCAGTTAAGTTACCATCTGGGTCTCTAATGTAAACCGATAGGATGTTACCAATTGCACCTGTTCGTTGAACCGGACCATCAATAACCTCGATAGAATGGACGTCCAAATGGGAAAGCACGTTTGCAATTGGCAAAACACAAGTCGGCACTCCCAGAGGCCACCTGACTCGCCTTAGGTTCAAATTCATTACCAAGCTGATGAAGATTTATCTTCTGCCGCCCATATACCAGAGCAACACGTCCTTCCCCAAAAGTAACACTTTCCATACCTAGAACCTGTGTATAGAAATCCAGTGTGGTTTGGATGTCTTTAACTGTCAGTACTAATTGATCCAAGCGGTTTATTTTCATTAAAGCTTCTCTACAATGCTTCAGATGAGATGATAGCCTCAATCTCAATAGATAGGTCAGGATGAACCAAACGACTAATCTCAACTAATGAACAAGCTGGCAAATACCCTTCATAGAAGTCGAATAATACCGACCGGATTTCTGGAAGTTGGTTCAAGTCGGTTACAAATATCGTCAGCTTGACCAAATCGCGTTTCTCTCTTCGCTCTTCGGCGAGTATTTGTGACAAATAAGATAGAATCGTTTTTGTTTGCTCAATTAGGCTTTCACTTTGACTTGCTGAACCCATAGCTGTCAGCCCTGACACATACAAGGTCTCACAATGCCTTGTCGCATGAACGTAAGGGCCAGAAATTTGCGGCAAAAATTCGTAACTGATTCGTTGAACCATTTTAACTCTGAGGGCTCCCCACAACTA
>NZ_JAHGAH010000276.1:0-3323 GCF_030248475.1 Vibrio sp. D173a | reverse complement strand
TCACGTCGCACGCCCCATTGTCATTTAGAGTTGAAACTCATTAACAGGCTGTTAATGCAAGCTTGTGATACATTTTATAATTGCTTTACGAAGTATCAGATATCAAAAAAAACTGCCAGTGAAAGATCTTCAGTTATTGGGCATCGAGTGAATACTATGCTCAATTTTATGGACGCTTTTGAAGTGCTAAACGTAAGTTTTTGTCCCATTAGACTTCATACCTTATGACTCACCGCCATACTCAAAAATAAAGTACAATTTTTTGAAGAAAGCTTGCTGTGTCATAAAAGATTTGTTATCCATAAAATATGAAACGAATTTATGTAAACGCAATTAACACGACCACTACCACCACGATAGATTTCGGGAGGTAACTTTTTGCATCTTTAAAAAACCCTCTGAGCGAAATTGCCAGAGGTTTTTTTTATACCTAAAATTCTAATTTAATTAGTGAAAATCAAAATTTTCTGAGTTGAACAGAATAGACAAGCTTTACTTGGAGCAGATATGAAATTAGCAAAAAATGAAAAGATAGATAACTCGGCTCCGCAGGTGCGCGGTGAAGCAAAGGCTCCTACTGGGGCAACTGAAACAACGCCAGTCATCATTTACGGCAAGCGTCGTATCAAGGATGGCATGTTAGAAGAGTTTAAGATCCAGTATCAAGCGTTTTCCAAGTCTGTCTACGAGAGCAATCCAGACGTTAAAGCTATCTTTGCATTTCCTGACAAAGAAGATCCATTGGTTTACTGGCATGTTATTTGGGTTAAGAGTGCAAATGCTTTCGCTAACGATTGGGACCGACCAAGTGAGAGTGAACCGTTATGGGCTACTTATAAAAGCACAGCAGAAGATCCTGACACACTGATTGTGTATGGTGGTTGGGATAAGGATACACTTGCTGAGACTCAGAATATTCCATGTGTGCGATACGATTTTAAGAAAAGCATGGCTGGTTTTATTAAAGCTGATGGCGGAGGAGAAGAGGGCCCAGCATTATTTGGATTTACAATGCGCTATGTTAAACCAGGCCAGATGAAAGAGTTGGGGACTTCTTTTCAGACTGTATGTAATTTATGGTATGAAAAAATTCCAGGGATCTTGATGGCCGCTGCATTTCCTGATGAAAAGATCCCGAATTTAGTCCATGACTTAAGGCTCTTTGCAAACCATAGCGCATTTTTGGCGCATGTAGATAAATCAGATAAAGAATTGACGGAAGCGATGGAGAGGTGGTTTGAGAACTACGACACAAGCATCCCATTCTCGGGTCAGCTTTACGCCGCCAGCACGAAAGATGACGCTCTGCATACAAGCTCGATCAAGTCCAGTTCAACCCCGCGAGCCCAGCTTGAGACGTTCCATTTTGGGAAGTCTGGTATGTTGGGCCAGATGCCGAATATGACGAGAAACGACTCGTGAACTATCGACTCTAATAATTCGCAAAACCAGGCCAATGTTACGGCGTGCCATGCCTCTACATTGGCAGGTGCGCAATGCATTAACCATGGTATTACTTAATCTAAATTGTTTATGTCCCCCGACGTTTCAGAGCTTCCTAAACCCTACTAAATTTGACTGCCAAACTTCATGTTGACCAAAACACTGAGAGGAGGTCATCATGAGAAAGTTGTCTTCTGGAAAATGCAGTGGCATCAAAAAGCCATTTAAGCTTGAAGAGATCTGGCGGATCAGAACTAGGCTGGAGATTGAAAATGATCTGATGCAGCTCGCACTACTGAACCTAGCTATAGATAGCAAGTTAATAGCGAGTGATTTACTAAAGCTACACGTTTACGATGTTTCTTCGCAAGGAGTTATCTATGAAAGGGTTCAGTGCATCCAGCAAAAATTGGCACCGATGTCCACTATGAGATTACTCCGAGAACACAGCAAAGTATTAGCCGATGGATTTTTGCAGCATGCCTAGAGGCAAGCAGTTTTCTATTCCCGAGTAGCCGACGCTTTGGGCAACCTATCAGCTACTCATTCTATCGTTCAATTATCAGGAACTGGGCTGTAAAACTGGGACTGAACGCTGACTATTACGGCACTCATTCCATGCGCCGCACCAAAGCCACGTTAATATACGCCAGAACGAAAAACATTAGGGCTGTACAGATTTTACTTGGACATTCGAAGCTAGATAACACAATGCGATATCTTGGCGTTGAACTAGAAGACGCTCTGAGGTTGTCTGAGAAAACAGACTGCTGACAGGTGCTGAAACAGGCTTTTCTTCTGAAAAGCCTGTGCCCCATTCGAAGTTACGCCTGATTAATACACTAATTCAGAAAGCTGCTTTTGGGATTACTTTTATTCATTTTTGATCGAAATAAGAAACAAGTAAAAAACAGATCTTCTTAACTCTCAATAACCTAAGTTCGAACCAATTAAAACGTAACAAAGCAAGAGTGAGTGGGTAACTCACTCTACTTTAAAGGGGTACCCAATACCTAAAAACGATTAGCTAGATAGTAAAGGTAAAGTGAGTTGAGCAATTATCAATGGATTTAGATAACATCACTATTTAGTGTCTCATTCCGTAGACCGACATTCGAAGGTTGCATAGGCACAAAGCCAGATAGCCCTTCTACTCGTTTGAGCCAAGCTTGCAAAACAGGGTAGTCAGCTAAACTTATCCCACCTTCTGGCGCTAACTTGATATAACTGTAGAGGGCTAAGTCCGCAATAGTAGGCTTTGTTCCGACCAACCATTGACGGCCATTTTGGTAAGTCTGGAGTTGTTTGAGAAGCTTATGTGCTTCATGAG
Organism: Vibrio sp. D173a; assembly: GCF_030248475.1. NCBI lineage: Bacteria > Pseudomonadati > Pseudomonadota > Gammaproteobacteria > Vibrionales > Vibrionaceae > Vibrio > Vibrio sp. D173a. The sequence goes on along the minus strand of NZ_JAHGAH010000276.1, from coordinate 550 downwards.
TGAGCGGTGCACTGTCTATGCTGCGATTGAATAAGTTCGCTGCGCGAAGTTTGGCTATTGAGTTAGCTAGTCGATGAGCAGCTAGGGAAAGAAACTGCTCGATATGCGCACGTACCAGAGGCGACTTTGGAAGCCATATCTGTTCTCTATCATAAACGGTAGCAAGATAAACCAAGATCGCGTTTGAATCAGAAATGACGATTTCACCATCGACTAAAACTGGTATTTGTCCAAAGGGGTTAAGTGACAAAAACTCTGGCCTTTGATGTTCCCCAGTCGGTAAATCGACGGTAATGAGTTCAAAGTCCAATTCGAGGATATTTAATAGCATGTGCGCGCGGTGTGCGTGCCCTGACATGGGGTGCCAGTATAGTTTTATCATTGTTTTCTCCTAGCTCGTTGTCTGTTCTACAGAAGTGGACCCCAATGGTTGGACACATAAGCTAACTTCTTAAGTGGTTGATCCAGCTCATGCAGCGTATCTCTGCCTACCAAAGTAGGCTTCATCAGGAGTGAGGTCATTGAGTCCCTGATGGTTACGCTCCTCATT
>NZ_JAHGAH010000275.1:0-2177 GCF_030248475.1 Vibrio sp. D173a | reverse complement strand
GAATTACGCAACAAAGCCTTTGCAGTGCTTGCATCAACGATTACTGTAGGGGTGATGGCACAGCGTCATGCGCGAGACGTATTAAGCCATCGCCTTATTGATATTGAATTGCCTGCGATGTTGCAGCAAATCAATACGGAGATTGACCGTGAAGTTGTACAGATGCAGCAAGCGGCGAAACAGTTGGCGACCAATGAATTTGTTGTTGAAGCACTATCAACGACAGACCGTAACCCAACAGTCGAAGCGCAATTAGTTCGCCAACTAAATAACGTAAAGTCCCAATACCAGTTGAACGATGCTTCTGTCGCGAACAGACAAAGTGCTTATTACTGGAACCAAAACGGTTTCCTACGTCAGCTTAATCGCTCGCAAGATGCTTGGTTCTTTGGATTCACTTCTTCTGGCCAAGATACGTCTGTAAGCGTATTTCAAGAGGCAAATGGCGAAGTAAAAATGTTCGCGAACTACCAAAACGTCAATGGCATCTCAATGTCTGGCCTGTCCAAGTCAATGGACGATATGGTTTCGTTACTAAATGGCTTTAAGATTGAGAAAACAGGCTACGTTTTTCTGACCAATAGTAAAGGTGATATCCAGATTCATCGCCAGCAAGGTAAGAACCAAAGCTCTATCAACCAATTGTTTGGTCGTGAAGCTTCTCAGTTGCTCAACAAAAATCACTTCAATTTAGTAACGACAGAATTTGAAGGACAAGAGATGTTTGTCTCGAGCTTGTACGTGCCTTCAATGGACTGGTTTGTCGTTGGTGTTGTACCAGTAAACGAAGTATTTGCTGACCTAGATGCAACCGCCGAGAAAATGTTATTCACAACAGCGATCGTCGCGCTGATCTTCATTGCGATGGGCGTTCTTCTTGCAAACAGCATTACCAACCCAATTCGCCAAATTGCTGACCGCTTCACTGATCTTGGCGAAGGTGAGGGTGATCTGGCTCAACGAATTGAAATCAAAGGCAACGATGAGATCGCTCAACTTTCTAAAGGCTTTAACGGCTTTATTGAGAAGATCCATGCAACCATGAAGGAAGTGTCGCTAACCAGTGGTGCTTTAAGCCAAGCGGCAGACAGTGTTTCAAATAAAGCAACGTCTACGCATGATAATAGCCAAGAGCAACGTGACCAGACGATTCAGGTAGTGACGGCCATTAACCAGATGGGGGCAACGATCAGCGAGATTGCTTCAAATGCAGCAACCGCAGCTGATACGGCAAACCAAGCGTCTGATAATACGCAGACTGGCCGCCAAGTGGTGACGCAAGCAAAAGAAGTGATTAGCCGTCTTGCTGGTGATGTGGAAACGACAAGCATGGTAGTGACTCAGCTTGCAACAACCACCAAAGATATCGGCTCTATTCTGGATGTGATTCGCGATATCTCTGAGCAAACCAATTTACTTGCGTTGAACGCAGCGATCGAAGCGGCTCGCGCGGGTGAGCAAGGTCGTGGCTTTGCGGTGGTAGCTGATGAAGTACGTAACTTAGCGTCACGTACGGCTGATTCGACCGAAGAGATTCAGAAGATGATTAACCAACTTCAAAGTGATGCGCAAGATGCATTAACTGCAATGGAAGCAGGTAAAGCGGTGACATTTGAGGGGGTGGCTTCAACTGATGAGGCTGTTGTTGTTCTAATGAATATCTCTGAACGGATTGCGGATATTTCGGATCGTAATACTCAGGTTGCAACGGCAACAGAAGAGCAATCGACAGTGGTTCATACCATCAACCAGAACATCGAAGAGATTAATGCGATCAATGAGATGACGACAGCGACAGCAGAAGAACTTGCTGGTGCAAGTCGAGATCTCCAAGAATTATCATCTCGCCTAGATAAGATGGTTGGTAGCTTCAAGCTGTAGAGTTGGATAGAATAGACCTAGTTTACAAGTTTAACGACTCGATATTTAGGTAAGTACTATGAATGATTTCGAAAAAGAACTAGCACAGATCTCGCAAGAAGCGTCTCAAGAACCGGAAGTAAAGCTACCAACTCTTGAAGAGCAGAAGCAAATTGCGGCAGAGCTCAAGAAGTTAGAAGCTGAAGGAAAACTGACTCCAGAAATCCTTGAGCAATACTTTGGTAAGTTCAATCAGAAAAATTCAGTGCCAGTGCATTAATAAAGGGGGAGTTTGATACTCTAATGCCGATCAGTTA
>NZ_JAHGAH010000274.1:0-10055 GCF_030248475.1 Vibrio sp. D173a | reverse complement strand
AATCACCGAAATACGCAGCGTATCGATAAAGGTCAACACTAGCAAGTGAAAGGACCAAATGGCTGCGGAAAAAGCACATTACTAGGCCTGATTTTTGGTGATCATCCCCAATGTTATAGCAACGACATCCACATCTTTGGTAAAAAGCGTGGCAGTGGCGAGACCATTTGGGAAATTAAGCAGCACATTGGCATGGTATCTTCGGCGTTACATCTCCAGTACCGCGTGAACTGCAGTGCATTAGAGGTGATTCTGTCGGGCTTTTATGACTCCATTGGACTGTATTCTCGGCCAAGTAAAAAAGAAACCAACGTCGCGAAAGAGTGGCTGGCGATTCTCCATATGGCGCAACACGAGAAGACCTCCTTTAAGCCACTAGAGTATGGTCAACAACGTTTATTGCTGATTGCCAGAGCAATAGTGAAACAGCCTACTCTGCTGATTTTGGACGAGCCTTATCAAGGCTTAGATTACTTAGGGCGAGTTCTTGTGAAAAATACACTAGAGCTAATCGCGAAAGAAAATCTAAGCCAACTTCTCTACGTTTCCCATTATCAAGAAGATGGCTTAGACAGCATTCAAAACTATCTTGAGTTTAAGTTCGATCAAGCGTCTCAGTGCTACAAGGGGCACATCGAATAAACGTCTACTCTCTATTGCCAAGCACTTCGGCATAAGGGAGTGGCTTAGCATAGAAGTAACCTTGGTGAATGTTCACCCCTAACGCTTTTAAGTGGTCAGCTTGCTCTTTTGTCTCTACGCCTTCTGCAACCAACTCAACACTTAAATCTCCAGCCAGCCTGACTATGGCGTGTAATACTGACGAATTAACACTCTCAATCCCAATAGTGTCGACAAAACACTTATCGATTTTCAAGTAATCGACCTTCATGTGCTGTAATACGGCTAAGGCGGTTTGCCCTGTACCAAAATCATCGATAAGCACTTGAATACCATGGACTCGCAGAGCAGCGATATGTTGAATGGCGTTACTGTCTATCAACTGCCTTTCGGTAATTTCAATCCCTAATTCGACGTTGTGTTGTTTTAAAGTACGATGAATGTTCTCAATTTTTCTTATCACATGGGAATCAGACAAATAACCAGGCGGTACGTTGACGCCCAAATGTATCGACTCTTCTAATTTAACTTTTGAGAAGTCTTCACAAGCTTTATCCAACACAAAGTCGGTTAGGCTTTCTACCAACCCACTCTCTTCTGCCACAGGTACAAATTCATCCGGTGAGATAAAACCTCTCAGTTTATGCGGCCATCGAACTAATGCCTCATAACCAAAGACTTTGCCTGTTTGAGCATCCACTTGAAGTTGATAGTAGAGCTTCAATTCACGCTTTCTGATTGCTTTTTTAAGCTCAGAGACCATGTTGCGCTGTGGATCGATAAAGCGACGGACGAGAAAAATGAATAAGTAAAAGGTCAGTAAAGCCGGAATGGAAGAATAGAAGGATGAGAAACGCTTTTGCTCGATAAAATCGTCACTTGCTTCAATTAAGATCTCATAATCGAAACTCGAAGAGTAATAAAGCGCAGTTTCGTTCTCACCATCTTTCGTTAAATCCATTGGTGCAGACTCATCACCAACAAAAATAGCAGTACGTTTAAGTCTAAAGTCATTTCGGTAACCAACCGTGGCAGCAAAGTAGTCTCGGTCGATGATGGTCACTGCTCTGTATTCAGGATGCTCTTCGCTGGTAATACTTAAGAACAAAACCTGATCTGGATAACCATTTACACGACCAAGTGAGAGTGTCTCTGGGCGATACATTTGGATATAGTCATCCGCAGGACGGGATATCGCACCGAGCTTTGACGAGCAGATTATTTCATCATCCTTGAGAATGAGCATCTCGTCGATGTGACGCTCGAACATTAAGTTATACTGTAGAGCCTCGCAATGCTCAGGGCGTAACAGGGCAGTGCGATTCTCTGCCTTAATCTGGTGAAAAATCTCCTCCACAACTGGAGTATCGTTATCAAGAATATGGACAAGATTTCGCTGAACACTTTGGTGAGATGAATAAAGTACTTCTGCCGCAACCAACGGTATAGGCAGAAGAAAAATAATGGCTTTTTTCAAAAGCTCTTTCTTTATCATTTAAATATTGTCTCTTCTGAATAAAACTAGGTAGCGAAAGAGTAAGTAGTGCCTTTCTATCAACTACTTATTGAGGCTCATTACTAAAAGGCACGACTATACCAATCTATCGATTGAGTATGGTTTACAAAACACAAAGCAGCAAACATAACAATGAGTTATTGATATGCGACTCATTTCAAAAACGGAGTGTATCAATTTTCCTTACCCAAGTGCGATCCGTTAAGAGAAATTCACACAAAATTTTCCTACAGACTCTCTATTTTCAGCACAACTGCTCGTCTGGTTGTAGCGTTTTTCGTATTGCGTAAACGCGAATGCCCTCCTATCCCAAGACAAACGCGAACCTTTGGGCTGAGACAAACAAAATATTTATAGGCCACTTTCTCACCCTATGAGAATATCCATTTCTAATTATTTTCCTTTTCTCAGCTATTAAGAATTATAGTTGTTGCCTATCCATTATCACGTTACAACACGCTCATGACGACAAACAAAGCCAACGCTAACCAAGTCAACGAAAAGGCGCTGCAATTGCTGATGCAAGTCGCAGTTAGTCAATTTCCAGTCTCAGCGAAAACGCTCAGTGAACAACTGAACGTGCCTTTAAGTAGTCTTTACCGACACTTGAAGCTACTCAAAGAGTGGAACTTGATCGAAGAAAGCGTACACGACAAAACTTTTGTAGTTGGTCCTGCCGCCCTGCTGTTAATGCACAGCTATGAAACCGCTCAACACGGTTTGGATATGGTGGAAACCATTCTTGCTCGATTGGTTCAACAAACGGGCGAGATGGCGGCTTACATGGTGCCTTCTGGCTATCGTGCGCTTTGTGTCAGACAAAAAGAAAGTATGCAGGCGCTTCGATGCAGCTACGTCCAGGGTCAAAGTCAACCATTGCTTCGTGGCGCCTCATCTAAGGTGATGCTGGCTTTCATGCCTCAAAGCCGTTGCGAAAAAATCTTGCGTCATTTTGGGCAAGATGACCGCCTCAGCGAATGGGAACAAGAGCTTAGCACCATCCGTAAGAACGGATACGCTGTTAGTACATCAGAAATCGATCCTGGTGTATCTGGCATCAGTGCCCCAGTCATGAAAGGAAGTAAATTGATTGGTGCGGTCTCGGTGATGGCTCCGGCTCACCGAGTCGAGAAGGATAAGCAGCGTATCATTTTGCATGTGTTGCAGGCAGCGAGGGCGTTGCCGCCAGAAAGGTAATTCACCATGTTGAGCTTTTTCAAACGTTACAAACTTCATCGAGCGAATAAATCAATCCATCACTACCCTTTTTCTTTTATGACGGTATGTGAGCATTTAGCCCCGATGAGTCATGGAACGTTTGAATTAGCTGATCAGAGTCTTGAGAATGCCAGTGACTGGCTTTACCAACAGCATGACCAAGGCTCTGCTGCAAACCTTGGCCACTTTTCTCATCATCAAATTGAAACCGGCGACTTTCAAGAAGCATTGAGCTTGTCTCTCTCACGTCACTCAATACCCGTCGTTTTGTCAAATTGTACCGAGGCGATGTTATCCATGCTGCCTGTTGTGGTCAGCAACAATGACGAAGTTGGGATCATCCATATCGGTCACAAGATGAATCTTGACCCAACACTCGAGCCACGCGTCGGTTCTGCATTCCATTTTGCCCTCTCGCGATACCAAAATGTCCGTTTGTTCTTTGCAGGCACAAGCGAACAAGACACAAAACAAGAAGCATGGGAATACGCAGAAGATCAAGGCTGTGACTGGGTAACAGACCGTGAGTTTACATTCCGTTTCCGAAATCATTTGAAGCAGCAAGTCGGCAACTATCTTGATCACTGTGACCAAATCATTATGTCGATTGATTTGGCGTCACTGCTTACTAAGAATCACCTTGATGGCACACCAGCGCTTGATATTCAGATGGTGCTGCGCATGATTCGCTTGTGTTTAGTATCAGGAAAAGTAAAAGCGATTCAATTAGTCGGAGACCGAGATCGCCTTGTGTATTCGAAGCAAACTAAAGCGATTCTTGAAGAGTTGTACCAAATTGCCCCCTTGATTGACCACGCGGCTTAACTTGTTTTTAACCGGATAAAGCCACAGCCTTGTTGTGGCTTTGCCTTGAACACTCCAAATCACTCTTTTTACTTACTTTCTAACAAATTATTCCACCAAAAGTGTGACGCACTTCAGCCCAAGGTATTGAACTAAGATCACATTCAAGGTCTAATGCTTACATATGAACTTGGTACAACATACGAAATAAAAACAACCATAGTTCAATAAGTAAGCGGTATAAAAAACAAAACCATTCGCTAAATCATATTCTGTGAGTCCATTACTCACTTTCGCTTGGTGCCATTAAGTTCCACTAAATTTAGGACACTTGATGATGCGCTTTTTCAGCATTTTAAGTACAGCATTACTCTTCCCAGTAATGGCAGAGGCAAAAATTTATGACCTCGCCGATATAAAAACAGGCGATATAGTTAGCTTTTGTCCCACTGCGATAGAGATCCAGCAATCGGTAGGATATGACAAGGCATATTACTGCCACGGCGAAATATCTTTAGAGCAAGATGTGCAAATCATTAACTCTAAAGATACTTATGTTCAGCTTCGTGCCTTTACAGGTTTAAACCTTAAAGGTAGGAATACTATTGGCTCCCCAGAAAACCGAATAGACATCAAATCACTTTCCCAGGGGGGAATCATAAGCAATACAAACCATGAAACTGATTACACCTTTATCTATGGCGATATAAAAACCGATTATGCGGTTTCACTTGAAAACGTACTTATCGATGGTGATGTAGACTCAAGAGGCATGACTGTTGAACTAAAAGGCCTGTACAACGTGGTCAATGGTCAGGTCACCGCAAGTCAAAACCTAAAACTTGAGAACGCTCAGGTGTGCGGAGATGTTTGGTCATCTGGTGGTTTGGTAGAAATCGGGGCGAATAAGAACATTATTGTTGGTGGTCTTTTTTCACTCCAAGATCTAACACTTTCAAATACTGATGTTTTTGGTGCAATTGAATCCAAAGGCGCAAATATCACACTGAACAAAACATCCGTTTATGCAAAACATAAAGCAATTAAAGCTTTTCATACAGCAAGCTTTGTAGACGGTATTGGTCAAGTATGCGGAACAATCGAAGCCCACCGAGTTAATAACGATATTACTCAGTTTTGCGGAAAGGGTGATCCAGATTGTACTTATGCAACCAATAACTGCCCAGAAAAAGAAGTCCCATTTTGCGAGCTAGTTCCCCCCAACGAATGATGACTTCGACATTGTCGTTACACCGGCAGAAGATATGGCACTAATGTGTGGTGATGAATTGCCTCAGTTTACTGTAACCACAACCAATAATGGTGAAATGACGAGTGCTCACGTGTTGGCTTCTCTCTCTGATCCTGACCTATTCATCCTTGAGATGGTTGAAGGAAAGCAGAAGATTGATGACAACAACTTTATCTCAAAAGATGACGGTACGCTGATAGTAAAAGTCGTTCCTAACAACATTGATGCTATCGCTCTCGATGCAAACTATACCCTCACCTTTACCATGGTGGATGACACAAACAAAATGCAGACTGTGCAGTTTATGTTTACGCCATATATGTTCGAAGCCTACGCAGAGGACCTAAGTAGCCTTAAAGAAATCCACGTCATTGCTGGTAAATCACAGACCGTGGACACTCGCTTGTTGGCGTGTGCAACTACCGGTGAACAAGTCATTGCAACCAATTATGATGGCAAACCGCAAATCACTCATCCTCTGATCAAACCCGCAGGCGGCAGCGAAGGCAACTTTAGTTATTCTGCAGATTTTAAAGACGGTCTCTCGAGTCACGGCTTAATCACGAATGAATCTGGATTGTTCTCTGTAAAAATGTCCGATAGGTTCGAGTGCTCAGGCTTCGCAGAATGTCCAGATGAAGGCTCTGTATACGTTGAAGGCACATTTGATGTGAAGTCTCGACCATGGACCCTAGCCATTTGTGACGGTTCGACCGCACTGGCTTCGGGTACCTCGAAAAGTGGCCCTGGGTTTATCGCCGCTGGAGAACACTTCTCACTGACCGTTAAACCTATCATCTGGCAAAGCGGTGGCTCTGTTACTGGTGAAGTTAATACAAAGAGTTATTGCAACGCAGACGTTACTCACAACTTTATGTTAGAAGATGCACCCGCGGCGAACATCGTCATCAGCAGTAAACAAAAGACACCGACCGAAACCGCAAACCAATCTGAGAAGTTGCTGGAAAGTACCTTGTCACTCACTCGTAGCCATACTGAGAGTGAGAACTCTCAATACACCTTCTCCGGCTTGTACTGGGAAGAAGTTGGCAGCCTAAAGATAAAAGCCAGTTTAAGTGGCCAGTATCTTGATATGACGGTTAACACTGGCTTTCGAAATGTCGGTCGTTTCTACGCCAAATACTTTAAGGTGAGAGAAGCGGAATGGAAGTACCCGACAAAACAAAACTTCATTTATATGAATCAACCATTTGAGGAAGTAAGTTATGACGTGGTTGCCCTCAATGCGGAAAAACAAGACATTGAGAATTACGTCTATTTCAATGCCAACCTCCGAGAGCATTTCCATTTGGGTGAATTGAGTGACTACGTCGATCGCTTCATTCCACCAGCAGCGCACTCGGTGGAGTGGAACTTGGTGGGAGACGCAAGTGTCGGCACGTTCACAATCAAAAAAGCCAGCGGTAATGCGACTTGCGACAATAGCCCGTGTTGGGAGAAGGACGAGACGGATGGTCAGTATCCAGATGGCCCATTCAACAAAGACTCCAAATCAACACAGAGTGAAATCGGCCTAACTCACACAAACGTCGTTGACGAAATACACTTCTTTGATGACCGACATATCTTAGAACAGCAACCGGATATCCGCTTTGGTAGGCTCAACTTCAAAGACGTTGGTGGCAACCAAGGCATGACAATTAAAGTACCTCTGGATGTCGAAGTCTGGCAAAACGGCCGCTTTGTGACCCACTTTGAGGATAGCGCGACCAAAACAAATGGTGAGCATCATACTAGTACGCCAATTTGGTCCAACTCGGCCCCTAACAACACTTTGTTATCTGGCGAAGGTTCGATAATCGCAGGCAGAACCTATGGCCTTGTTGCCAGCCAAGTCGATTCAGCACGAGAGCAAGTTCGCTTCCATTTGGATTTGAGCAGTGCGGGGAATAACTTACCTTGGCTTAAGTACAACTGGGATAAGAGTGACGCAGATGAAGACAACCCACCAACAGTAGTAACCTTTGGTATCCATCGTGGTAATGACCGCATTATTTACCGCGGAGAACCAAATTTTATTGGGATGAATTAAAACCTTATCCGCATAAAAAACGCCCCTCACGTGAGGGGCGTTTTTTATTTTATTCAATTATTTAGAAGAGCGACGCGCTTTCAAGCGTTTTACCATCGCTAAGCGACGCTCTGCAGAGCCTTGGTCTGTTGCCGATTGGTTCGGGTTGTTACGACGGCCTTGGCGGTTCTTGAATGCAGGCTTTGAGTTTAGCTTCTCAATGTAAGATTCACGCTGCTTTGGCTCGTAACCTGCTAGCTCGATACGACGAATGCGTTGCTGGATTAGGTTTTCAACCTGCACCACTGTTAGCTCTTCTTCGCGGTTAACAAACGATACGGCGTGACCTTGTTTACCAGCACGACCTGTACGACCGATGCGGTGAACGTAGTCTTCTGCTAAGAATGGCATGTCGTAGTTCACTACATGTGGTAGATCTTCAATATCCAGACCACGAGCCGCGACATCTGTTGCAACCATTACACGAGCTTTGCCTGTTTTGAATTCTTCTAACGCACGACGACGAGCGCTTTGTGCTCGGTCACCGTGACACACAACGGCTTTGATGCCATCTAGCTTAAGCTCTTTCACAACATCGTTCGCAGTTTCTTTGTAGTTTACGAACACTAAGACTTGCTTCCAGTTCTTGCGGCCGATTAGCTCAGAAAGAAGCTCTGTCTTGCGCTCTTGATCCACTGGGTAAAGTACGTGCGCAATAGTTTGTGCCGTTGTGTTTGCACGTTCTACTTCAATGCGCTTTGGCTTACGAAGGATGTCTTTCGCCAATAGGTTCAATTGGCTCGATGTTGTTGCTGAGAACATCATGATTTGTGGGTCTGTATCCACATCCATCATGATTTTACGTACAGCATGGATAAAGCCCATATCAAGAATACGGTCCGCTTCATCAAACACAAGAAACTCGATGTTCGCGACTGATACGTTACCTTGCTCGATGTGCTCTTCTAGACGACCAGGCGTCGCAACAAGAATATCCACACCACCTTCTAGCGCGGTAACTTGAGAAGACATCTTGCGGCCACCAAAGATCGCCGCAACCGATAGGTCTGTGTACTTAGTGTATGCTTTGATATTGTCCGCGATTTGCTCTGCTAGCTCACGAGTAGGCGCCATGATCAGTGCACGTGCCGTTTTGCGAGATGCGCTGCGACCGGATTCCAATAACTGTTGAATCATAGGCAGAGAGAACGCGGCAGTTTTACCCGTACCCGTTTGTGCCGTTGCAAAAATATCATGACCTTTACGGGCCATTGGAATCGCCTTCTGTTGAATTGGCGTTAACTTCTCATAACCGCATTCTGCCAGAGCTTTAACCACTTCTGGCGCAAAACCTTGAGATGAAAATGACATTGAGCGTATTCCTTAAACAAATCACTAAATAGCTATAAAAATTTTAGCGGTGCACTATACCCGAATTCCAGTGATTTATCTCACTTTTCTCATGCGTTAGCGTAAAAACTCATGGAATTACGCACCACTCGATTCCGCATTCTTAATTTTATGCGTGCTTTTCCCCTATTGGATGAAGAAATACCGGCTTTTTCCCGACTTCTTCGCTTCATACATCGCCATATCCGCTTGATGCATTAACTCATCCAAGGTGCAGTTTGTCTCTTTCGCATAGCAACCACCAATTGAGGTCGTGACTTGATGGAACACATCAGGGCGAACCTCGATCGGGTCTTGAATCAGTTGAATCAAAGACGACGCGAAATGTTCTGGATCTTGCATATGTTCTTGACTGCTCAACAAAATAGCGAACTCATCGCCCCCTAATCGAGCAAGAAGCGCTTTACTGCCAAACACTCGCTGCATCACGGAAGCGACGTGTTGAAGGGTCTTATCGCCCGCCGCATGGCCGTATTCATCATTGATAAACTTAAAGCTATCAAGGTCAAGGTATATCAAGCACACCTCTCTACCCGCTTTCAAACATTGGGATAACGTCTCCGATGCTTGGCTTTGAAAAGCGGCTCGGTTAACCAAGCCAGTCAGGCTGTCATGATGCGCTAAATAGTAAATGCGTTGGTTGTCCGAAAACGCACGAAGCTGAAAGCGTGCGATGAAATAAGCCAGAACAATGCTCAGCACCACACCCACTTGCATTAACCACTTACGTTCATACTGCGAGTTACAGATCTGTTTTCTCTTACTAAAATCGACGTAAGAGACCAACTTCCAAGCTGTCGAGCTGTTTTCACTCACATGGTAATCTTGAAAACAGTATGGGTTAATGCGATCCACTGCTCCAACCGATTCAATTGTTATGATGCCCTCATCCGTTTCAATTTGTCCGGATAGCGTATTTCGAATTTGATCGGCTAACTCTGGGTAATCAGCGTAAATGGTTTCGCCTTGTCGATCGTCGTACATGAACGCAAACTCTGCCTCGCGGTGCTCTTTATTGAACAGATAGAAACCATCTCGATTGAGAAGCATGTAGTTCGTGCCCCTATCAAGGTTGAACAATTGCATGCCTTCCATAAGATACTTCGCCAGGTAGTTAGAAGTGGACCCCAATGGTTGGACACATAAGCTAACTTCTTAAGTGGTTGATCCAGCTCATGCAGCGTATCTCTGCCTACCAAAGT
>NZ_JAHGAH010000273.1:0-5839 GCF_030248475.1 Vibrio sp. D173a | reverse complement strand
TGTGATCAAGAGACAGCTAGAATGCCAGGCTCATCCAAATACATTTCCCACAACACAAATACCGGCGCGGCACTTTTCTTACCGACCACATGAGCCACTTCTTGGTATGAATGATACGCCCCTTTTTCTAGCTCAGTATTAAAGTGAGTCAGTAATACTGCATCGTTAGGGTCAATATTTTTTAACCGATTGGACGCATCCGCCAAAGTCTCATCGCGAAGCTCAATTACGTTTATGCGCGGATACTTTGCCATCTCCGCAATGACACGCTTATGAATAAGCTCTGATGTCATACTCCGATCAGCTAGGTAATACAGGTTTTTAATACCAGGGCGCAATTGATTAATGAGTTTGATGTTTTCTTCTACGCGGTCTTGCTCGTAGAGAATACTGCCATCTGTACTGAGGCTATCTAACGTGGCTTGTGTATTGTTTATGCCCACAGCAACAAGCGGTGTGGAACGATTTTCATTGGAGAGGTATCGCTTGGCAAACTGCAAGGCCGCATCATCTGAAATGATGACGCCATCAAAAATATAGTCAGCATATTTGAGCTGTAAGTAGTTCGCCATGCGCTCAAAGTACCCATCAGAATGCACACGCTTAGCATCCAGATATTCGATGGATAATTTTACTTCATTGTTGGTTTGCTCAAACCCTTCTTCGATCCCGTTTTGAATGTCATTTGTCCATTGGTAGGACGGTTCATACGAGTGAAGTACCAGTATTCTTTTGATTTCCCAATCAGATTCATCAGCATTGACTGCGGCCGTCCCTAAGCACATTAATAGAGCCAATAAACGCGTCAAACGCTTAGTCATGTTTTACCCAGCCGAGAAAGGAGTTGTGCTTATATTAAATGTCGAAGCCCAAACGAGCTTCGACTTGAATCAATTTTCTAAGACTATTGTTTCATACAATTTTTGATCGGCGTTCAATTTTTTCGCTAAATCTGAGACAAACTGAGTCTTATCTAAATTTTGAGAAACCACAGTGTCAGAAATAACGGTATTGCCTTCATATTGACTTACAATCGCGGCGCCAACGGCTTCGCCTTCAGCGAAACCAACGTAAAGTTCAAATTCCGGTGAGAGTATGATTTGAGTAAGGTACTCGACAATCATTTCTTGCTCATGCTTATCGGACCAGCGTTGCGACTGCAAAATAGAAAACATGACCGTAAGTCGATGAAAATCGACAAGAAAGATATCTTCAGCGGTTAAACGCTGCTCTTTATCTAGTAGTAAAGACTTTTCGACAACTTGGTACGATTGCTCTTCAAGCATTCGTGTGTAGATTGCGCGGCCTTCCAAACTTTCTTTTGTTGGAAACTCAACTTCCACCAAATCATGCAACCACGCGTTTTTTCTTTTAATGCTTTCTAACTGTTGTTCGTTCATTTTCTTACCTTAAGCGCTGCTAATGATGAAACTTACAGCGAGTAAAAGACAGGACTTTGATTAGAAATGTAGTGCTCACCTGTTCTGGAGCGGTACATTAGCATGAAGCCTCTTACAAACCTAGCTAAAGTCCTGAGGTAACGCCAAATTTTGTTTTAACCGTGCACGTCTGATAAATTGAGTTAATAAATTAGCCTATTTAAGGGAAGAAAAATGAAAAAGAGCTTGCTTGCGCTTGGATTGATCACTGTATTAGCTGGCTGTAGCGACAATGAAGTCGGTGACGTGTCGCTTGGTATGTTCACAATGAAAGACATTAAAATCGGTCACCTACAAGATGAAGTGGTGACAGGTGTTACTTGTCACATCGCCTCTATCGAAGCAAACCTGAGCTTGTCCGATCCTAGTGACAGCTCTATCTCTTGTCGCCAAACTGGTGACATTACCCCAGAAATGATTGCAAAAATCGATAAGAGCAAGTCTGGCGAAGTGGTCTTTAAGAAGTCGAAGAGTATCTTCTTCAAAACCATGAAAGTGCGTCGTATCTACGATCCTGAAAACCAAACATTGCTTTACTTGTCTTACACAACGAAAGAGACAGAAGGCAGCTTTAAGCACAGCCTATCAACGGTCCCATTGTACGGAACCAAAGCTTACGTCGAACCGACTGTAACTCCTACGAATTAACCCCAAATCGCTTGTAAAAACATCAGCCCGCTGCATTTTTCAGCGGGCAAATTTCTTAGTAATAAAACGCAACGAATTTCAAAATTTTGTGATACAATCCCGCCTCTTTTTTTCTCACTCAAGAACAAGCATGAAGTTTCCTGGTCAGCGAAAATCTAAACACTACTTTCCAACTCACGCTCGAGATCCATTAGTCAACCAAATCCGACAGGCGCCTAAGCTGTACCGCCCAACGATTGTCGGTGTTGGTCAAACCATCGTTGATATCGAAGCGCGCGTAGACGATGCGTTTTTAGAAAAATACAACCTTAGTAAAGGTCATTCTCTCGTTCTTGAAGAGAGCAAAGCAGACGCATTGTATGAAGAGTTAGTAGAACAAGGCCTGATTACTCACCAATACCCTGGTGATACTATCGGCAACACACTACATAACTACTCTGTTTTGGCTGATAGTAAATCAGTACTCTTAGGCGTAATGTCGAAGAACATCCAAGTGGGTTCTTTTGCATACCGCTACCTATGCCGCACCTCTTCTCGCATGAACCTTAACCACCTGCAAACGGTAGATGGTCCTATTGGTCGTTGCTACACACTAATTTCTCAAGACGGCGAGCGTACCTTCGCAATTAACGAAGGCCACATGAACAAGCTGTCTCCGGAAAGCATTCCTGAAGAAGTCTTTACTAAAGCATCAGCTCTTGTGGTTTCTTCTTACCTTATGCGTGGTAAGAAAGAAGACCAAATGCCTCAAGCGGTTCAGCGCGCAATCGAATTTGCTAAGAAGCACGAAGTCCCTGTAGTACTGACTCTAGGTACAAAATACGTGATTGAAGGCAATGCAGAATGGTGGCAAGACTACATTCGCGACAACGTATCTGTCGTTGCAATGAACGAAGAAGAAGGCGCAGCACTAACAGGTGAAACCGACCCTCTTGCTGCTGCAGACAAAGCACTTGAGTGGGTAGACCTTGTACTTTGTACTGCTGGCCCAGATGGTCTTTACATGGCGGGTTACACGGAAGAGAAAGTAAAACGTGAAACCACACATGACATTCTTGAAGGCTCTATCGAAGAGTTCAACAAGTTTGAATTTAGCCGTGCAATGCGCAAAGACGACTGTAAAGCACCAATGAAAGTGTATTCTCATATTGGTCCTTACCTTGGTGGCCCTCTTGAAATCAAGAACACCAATGGCGCAGGTGATGCGGCACTGTCTGCACTTCTGCACGATATGGCGGCTAACTCTTTCCACCAGAAAGAAGTGCCAGGTTCAGAGAAACACGAAGTACGTTGCCTAACTTACTCTTCTCTATCTCAGATTTGTAAGTACGCAAACCGCGTAAGCTACGAAGTGTTAACTCAGCACTCTCCTCGCCTATCTCGCGCACTTCCAGAGCGTGAAGACAGCCTAGAAGAGACATACTGGGATCGCTAAGAACCAAGCACTTAGAGCAAAAAACACGCAAAGGTCACCATTAGGTGGCCTTTTTGTTTTGATCTAGCGCAGTATTTAGTGTTTTTTGTTATGATGTAGCACGCTAAGGCGCACGAACTGCTTTACACCTCTTATTTTACCAGTATTATTCTCGCGCAAACGTTTGCGCAACACTAAGCAAGCTTTTACTTGCCTATTGTTGAACGCCACGTGTTAGCCATTTTTTGGGAGTATCCATGCAGTCTGATATTGAAATTTGCCGAAACACACCGTTGTCTTCTATCGCTACTGTCGCCGCAAACGCAGGTCTTTTGCCGCACGAACTCGATACGCACGGAAAACACAAAGCTAAAGTTCATCCCCAATGTCTTGAGCGTCTAACTGACAATCAAGATGGTAAATTGGTGTTGGTCACTGCAATTACGCCTACCCCACTGGGTGAAGGCAAAACGGTTACCACAATCGGTCTATCTCAAGGTCTATCCAAGATTAACCAATCTGTGATGGCGTGTATTCGTCAGCCTTCTATGGGGCCTGTCTTTGGTGTCAAAGGTGGCGCTGCTGGTGGCGGTTACTCTCAAGTGGCGCCAATGGACGAGCTCAACCTTCATTTAACTGGCGATATCCATGCTGTCACGGCCGCGCATAACCTAGCGTCAGCAGCACTTGATGCTCGTCTCTATCATGAACAACGTGAAGGTTACGATGCATTTGAAGCTCGAACGGGTTTAAAAGCGCTGAAAATCGATGTTGAGCGAATCACATGGAAACGTGTGATGGACCACAACGACCGAGCACTGCGCATGGTAAAAATAGGCTTGAATGAAGAAGGTAAGAACATCAACGGCTTCGAACGTGAAGAAGGTTTTGATATTTCTGCCGCGTCCGAGCTCATGGCTATCCTTGCGCTAGCAAATGACCTTAAAGATCTTCGTCAACGTATTGGTCGCATCGTCGTTGCTTATGATTTGAATGGTAATCCAGTAACGACTGAAGATTTGCAAGTTGCCGGCGCCATGGCGGTCACATTGAAAGAGACCATTGCCCCTACTCTAATGCAAACGCTTGAAGGCGTACCCACTCTGATCCACGCAGGTCCATTTGCCAACATCGCTCACGGTAACTCTTCCATCATTGCAGACCAGATTGCATTAAAACTTTCTAGTTACGTTGTCACGGAAGCTGGGTTTGGCTCAGACATGGGCTTTGAGAAAGCCTGTAACATTAAAGCATTAGCCGCTGACCGTGCACCAGATTGTGTGGTAATTGTCGCGACCCTTCGTGGTTTGAAAGCAAATTCTGGTCACTACGACTTACGACCAGGTATGGCGATTCCAGACTCTATTTTCAATCCAGACCAAGCCGCACTTGAAGCCGGATTCGAAAACCTGAAATGGCACATCAATAACGTGCATAAATACGGAATCCCTGCAGTTGTTGCCATCAACCAGTTCCCACAAGATTCAGAACAAGAATTGGCAGAGCTTAGAGCATTGATTGAGCGCTTTAACCCTGAGGTAAAAGTGGCAGTAAGCACCGCATTTGCACAAGGTGGCGAAGGCGCTATTGAACTCGCACAGCACCTTGTTGAAACTTGTGAACAAGGCGCTCAATTCCACCCTCTTTACACCAAAAAGCAATCCTTGAAAGAAAAGCTGATGGCAGTATGTGAAGTGGGCTATGGTGCATCAAACATCGAAATGAGCGAGCTAGCGAAACAACAACTGGCACACTTTGAGAAATTAGGCTTTGATGACTTAGCGGTGTGCATTGCGAAAACACCGCTTTCAATCACAACGGATTCAGCCATAAAAGGCGCGCCAAGTGGTTTTACCGTACCAATTCGTGAGCTGCGTTTATGTGCCGGCGCGGGCTTTGTTTACGCACTGTCTGGGAACGTAATGACTATGCCAGGTCTGCCAGACAAACCTGCATTTATGAGCTTAGATCTTGATGATCAAGGCAATATTATCGGCCTTTCATAAAAACAAGAAGATTGACGAGAAACGGGAGCCATTTGGCTCCCGTTTTGCTATGAACATGCTCTAACATACTGTTTTTGAATTCCTTTACATTGTAAATCGGCTTTTGTAACTTGGAGTACTTACACCACTCTCACCACTATAGTGCACGGTCTATTTTTCCACTCCCTAATATAGTGCAGCGATAACACCTTCTTCTACTGAGTGCATTGATTTTGTTGACAAAATTCTATGGCTCGAATCTTGTACTACGTTATATAGCATTACCATTTATAAGTTCAAAGGACACTCAACAACGTCACTCGAAAGCCTCCTGCAGTCTGTCTCTTGATCAC
>NZ_JAHGAH010000272.1:0-21541 GCF_030248475.1 Vibrio sp. D173a | reverse complement strand
TTTCTGACGTTTGAGAATTAGACGGGATTTGCATTAAATCTCAAGTCAGTCGCGACTTAGGGTTAGTCGTCCTCGAACTCAGTCACTACAAAGAAAGCCTGTTGAGAAACCAACGGGTTTTCGTCGTTTCTAGTGCTGGTAAATAAATGAAGTGACTTCCTAACCGAGTGCAGTTCCAAACTAGCGCTGCTGCTCTCCACTCAATAAGCTGTCCAGGGTTTAGCCGTACCTTGAGGCTTTCTATTTTCTTTGCCTTGTAGGGTTATAGAAACTGCCCTCTAGCGAAAGTGATTGAACTTTCCCCTTATTATTCCTCTCTATATCGACGCAGTGTTTCTTTTAACAAAAGAGCGTTTCTACTCAACTGTAGCAATCATGTGTATTAGAGCGTCTGAGCACCTTCTGATACTTTCTGTCGATTTGCTTTATCTTTTTTAACAAACGCTATCCAAGCACAGTATGAGGCTCTCACATCGAATAAGTGCATAACATTACTCCTAGTTACTTCTTTGGTCATCACTACGCTTTACTGTGCTCTTGAAGGAGACTTTCCCTCCTAACCATTTAAAACCAATCGTTATGTCTTGCAGAAAGTGATCGCGGTTGCTTCACGTGCTTCTTAGTGACACGAAGAAGAGCAGCTTGGAATGAACCACATAAGCTTTGATGATTATTTCTAATCAGGTGCGGTCAGTAGAGGGAACTCTGCTCTTGGGGGAGTCAGTCGTACAATGATAGGGCATGAAAAATTGTAGGCAATAAAAAAGCCGACAGTAAACTGTCGGCTTTCTGCTTTCTGGGTCGCTTAGTTGTTTTGAACTAGCGTTAGCGCTTTACGAGAGACCTCGTGAGCCGCTTTTGTTAGGTTTTGCTTCTCTAGTGTGTCTGCTAGGTAAGCATAGTCAGAAACGTCTGAGCGAAGTTTTAGCGCAACCTCGAAGTGCTCTTGCGCTTCTTGCCATTTTTCTTGGCGGAAGAAGAAGTGCGCTAATGCACTTTGCGCCGCTGCGTTTTCTGGTTCACGCTTCAAGACACCTTCCAAGAATATGATGACTGGGTGGCTATCCGGCAGGTTTAGCTCTGGCAGTAATTGGTAGAGCTCTGGTGTTGGGCTCTTCTTTAGTGCTTCTTTGATTACTGTGAATGCTTCGTTATCTGCTTTGCGTGAGATGAGCTCGTGAGCAAAACAACCGATCAAATGAGCGTCTTGTTTTACCTTACGTGGCAGCCCGTTCCAGTGTGAGGTAAGACCTTCACTGCCTTGCTGCTGAGCCACTTCGTGTAGCAAGCCGCATTGTGCTTGCTGAATCAGTTCCGCTTGTTCTTCTTCCGTGACCAGTTTGGCTTTGCTTAGTTGAGGCATCAGATCGATCAGCGGTTGCCATAGCTTAAGCTGCATGTAAGTGGTTTTCAGCAGGTTAAGAACAATCGAGTTATTCGCGTACTGACCTTTCAGTGCTTGCAGTGTATCGAATGCAGATTCGAATTCGTTATCACGAATGAACTGTTTCGCGCGAGTCAACTCTACCGCTAGGTGCGCGTTTTCTTGCTGGCTTGCCAGTTCTAGGTACTGGTCACGCTTCGCTTTGTCACCTTGACCTTGCGCAGCTTCTGAAGCCACTAAGTAACACAGGAGAGGCATATCGTGGTGGTTTGCCCAGCGTGTTACTTTTTTCTCTGCGCCTTTCCAGTCACCTTCAAGTAGCTTGATGATGCCTTCGTTGGTGTAGCGACGAGAGCGACGCATTTTGCGCACGCTAAAGTAATTCCATGTGCTTGAGCTTGCGTAAACCACTTTCTTGACTACGTATTCTAAGAAGAACAGTGCCGCCAAGGCCGCAATCACGAAGATCACTAAGGTGGTTACACTCATCTCAATGGTTTTGTTAGCAATTGAGATTAGGACATAACCTTGCTGACCTGAGAATTGAGTGCCAACGAATAAGCCGGCACCAAGAACAACAAATAGGAAAATAAGACGAACCATTACTTATCCTCCGTACCTGTCATTGTGGTCACTTCACGACGTAGACGTTCACGAATCACGTCAGAGAGTTGGTTTTGGCTTTCTAGCTTCGCAGGGTATTCAACTTGAATGTCTTGCTTGCTCAGTTGACTCAGTGTTTTGTTGAATTCTTTCACCGAGTTGTCGTCTTGGTTGAAGAATGCCATTGCCCACTTGTCTGCCGTTTCCAAAGAGGTGGTGTAGATTTCACCTTGCTCTTGGTAAACCGCTTTAATTGCCGTCTCTAACTTCGCTTTGATGTTTTCTTTCAAGTAGAAGTGTTGTTGTGGTGACAATAGAGGGATTACGTTGCCGTCACGAGTGCGGAAGGTGATGAAATTTTCTGAGAAGTCTTTTAGTGACGTCATCAGGTTATCTTGCCAGTTTGCAATGTCTTCAGACACTTGTTGTTTCTCTACCGCAGCTGCTTCAGGTAGTAAAGCATTCGCAAGTGGCAGTTTGTCTACTTGCTGTTGTAGTGCAGTGAGGCGCAATACCAAGCCATCACGGTCTACTAAAGGAACAACACGCAGCTTAGTAATGTCGTTTGCCATGGCTTTACGCAGACCGACCAAGCTTGGGTCGTTCAGCGCTGCGATACGTTGATCCGCGCTTTCCATCAATTGAGTAGCACTTTCTACATCGTGCTCTAAGAACAATTTACGACCTGCCAGTTTTACTAGGTAGTCAGCTTCTGCCAGTAACCAGTCGTTTGGACGACGACCTTTCACATCAGCGACTGCCAGTTGCAGGCTTTCGATGCTCTTTTGTTGCTGACCCAGTACCACTTCTGCTTTGTGAGTGACTGTGGTCGCTTTTTCAATGGTTTCTTCTTTTACTTGGCTAAGCTCTTGCTTCATTGCTGATTGAGCTTGCTCCAGTTGGCTTTGCAGCTGAGCGATCTGAGTTTGGTATTCAGATTGCTGCTCAAGCATTTTGTAAGTGAGACCGCCACCAAAAATCAGTGATAAGACGATAGCGACGGTACCCAGCTTGACGCCGCGTTTGCCTTGCTTCTCTTCAAATTCAACTTTGTTTGGTTGTTCTGGCTTGGTTGGCTCAGATTCCTTCTTAGGCGTGTCTTTTTCAGCTAGCGGTGCCGATGTGGTTTCTTCGGAAAGGTTTTTATCGTTATTCTTTTGGTCGTTATTTTTACTTGTCATGCCTATATCCTGTGTAGCTAGGGCTGGAGAGCAGCCAGTAATTCTTGGTTGGATGCGCTTCCTGTGCACCTGACCTGAGTGAAGCCCCGTTGAATTGCGATGTCAGCGATTCGCTGACTGGGGATATACAACTCTTGTTGATTAAGCCAAGTCAATTGCTCTGACGTCAATTGGCTGCACAAATAATCCAGTTGTTCACCACTGGTGACGATAATCTGGTCGATTTGTTGGGTTTTCCATAGTGAGACACAGCTTACTGGATCGAATGGGATAAATTCTCTCTTATAAGTCTCACTATAGTGAACTTTTGCTCCACGTCTCACCAATGCATCTTTTATCAGCTCTCTACCGCCGTTGCCACGGAGGATCAGAACTGTTTGTTTTTCTGCATTGTTTAGCTCGGGTAGCTGCAACAAGTGCTCACTATCACTGACTTGTGGATAGTGTACTTTTTGTTGGGTACATTTGCTTAAATAGTGTGCTGTTTTTTGACCAACGGCAAGGTATACAGCCTGCTTAGACCATGATTTAGCGTGGTTCTGCAAGATTTGCTCCGCGCATTGCACCGCATGCTGGCTAACAGCAATAATGATTTGAGCGGTTTCAATGTATTTGGAGAGTTGTGTGTCGCTGAGATCGGCGACGATGTCGATCAGAGGATGATGAATTGCAGTTTTGCCGTGCCTTTCGAGCAGAGAGCAAAGCGCCGCGCCTTGCTCTCCCGGACGAGTGACCAACACTGCCATGATTATTCGTGGTCTGCGTACAGTTTGGTTAGGATGTCGCGCGCACCGTTTTCAAGTAGCTCATTAGCCAGTTGAACTCCGAGTGCCTCGGCATCGTTGCGGTGACCACGAATTTCACCACGCACAATTAGGCTGCCGTCTGGTTCACCAACTAGTGCGCGAAGCCAGATGTTATCGCCATCAAGCAGTGAGTAACTGCCGATTGGCACCTGACAACCGCCTTCAAGGGTGAGGTTCATCGCACGCTCACAGCGTACGCGATCTGCTGTATCTTGGTGGTTTAGTGGCTCAAGCAACTTAAGTAGACGCTCGTCATCCACACGACACTCAATACCCACCGCACCTTGGCCTACTGCTGGCAGTGATTGCTCTGGCTCGATAAAGCTACGGATGCGCTCTTCTAGCTCAAGGCGCTTCAGGCCTGCTGCTGCAAGAATGATTGCGTCGTATTCACCTGCATCTAGCTTACCTAGGCGAGTACCTACGTTGCCACGCAGCTCTTTGATAACTAAGTCTGGGCGGTATTCTTTTAACTGACACTGACGACGCAGGCTACAAGTACCTACAACTGCGCCTTGTGGCAGCTCATCAATGTTGTTGTAAGTGTTAGAAACGAAGGCATCGCGTGGGTCTTCACGCTCACAAATCGTCACCAAGCCAAGACCTTCAGGGAAGTCTACTGGTACATCTTTCATTGAGTGCACCGCAAGGTCTGCACGACCTTCAAGCATTGCCACTTCTAGCTCTTTAACGAACAAGCCTTTACCACCAACTTTGGCTAGCGGCGTATCCAAAATGATGTCGCCTTTGGTCACCATAGTGACGAGTTCTACTTCCAAACCTGGATGAGCGGCTTGAAGTGCGTCTTTTACAAAGTGTGCTTGCCATAGGGCAAGAGGGCTTTTTCGAGTTGCAATGCGAATTGGCGTAGATTGTGTCATGGTCTTCTCAATGCTGTTTTAGTTCTGCCTAATCCTACCACTCAACGCGTGAAAATCTTAATGTTAGTTAGTCTTCTCTGAGCGTCATGAATGGAATTACATAACGTTATGGAAATAGTGTGACTGGATTCTCATTTAGACTAAGGACTATTATTAGTTATAGGCGAATACAAGCGAAACTACTGCGCTATCAATTTTTGCGACTAGTGTGGGGTTTTTAGACCACAACTATTTGCAGGTGGAAATCTTTACCAATCCTGATGAAAGTGTTAAATTGATCACGTTTTTAAGCCGTTTTGGTTTAAAACATCAGCAGATTTTCGTGATTGTTCAACCAAGGAACTTCCCTTGCAGGCTTACACCCAAAAACTTATTCAGCGATTAGATAACCTGAACCAGCAACGGATCGACCGTGCGCTGGCGCTTATGGATTCGCAAAGCCAGCAAGTCTTCCACTTGATACCTGCCTTGTTGAACTACAACCATCCTGTTATTCCCGGCTACTACGATGCAGACGTCCCTTATGGTGTGTTTGGTCTAGAGCTGAACGAACTCCAACAACGATTCCTTGATGATACTCAACTGACGATTGGTCAAGCGCTTAAGACAGCAGAGCAACCTGCGATCTTAGGTTTGTACACCATGGGCAGTACCTCTTCGATTGGTCAAAGTACCTCAAGTGATTTGGATATTTGGGTGTGTATCTCACCGGAGATGGATAACGACCAACGTGAACTGCTGACCAATAAATGCTTGCTGATCACTGACTGGGCACAAAGCCAAGGTGTAGAAGCGAACTTCTTCTTAATGGATGAAGAGCGTTTTCGTAGCAACCGTTCAGAAGAGATGACCGGCGATAACTGTGGTTCTTCTCAGCATTTATTATTGCTGGATGAGTTCTACCGTTCTGCGGTACGTCTAGCTGGACAGCGTTTGTTGTGGCAAATCGTGCCACCAGAAATGGAAGAGTGTTACGACGAGTACGTTGCACAGCTTTGTAAAGATGGCTACATCAATTGTGATGAGTGGATCAACTTTGGTCAGCTTAACCGCATTCCTGCTGAAGAGTACTTCGGTTCGAACTTATGGCAGCTGTACAAGAGTATCGATTCCCCTTACAAGTCCGTGTTGAAAGCGATCTTGCTTGAAGCTTACTCGTGGGAATACCCGCACACACAACTTCTTAGTATCGACACTAAGCGTCGCTTCTTTGCCCACGAGCCGGACCTGTACGGCATGGATGCGTACTACTTGATGCTAGAGAAAGTAACGCGTTACCTAGAGCGAATCCAAGACGACACTCGTTTGGATTTAGTTCGCCGCTGTTTCTACCTTAAAACCCATGAAAAGCTGTCTCGTGAACCTGATGTAGGCTCTGTCGCTTGGCGTCGTGAAGCTTTGAGCGACATGATTGCAAAATGGGATTGGGATGAAGCGGTATTAGCGGAACTCGACGATCGCCGTAACTGGAAAGTAGAGCAAGTGAAAGTAGTGCACCATGCACTGCTGGATGCTTTGATGCAAAGCTACCGTAACTTGATTCAGTTTGCGCGTCGTAATGACATTACCTCGGCGATCAGCCCGCAAGACATCAGTATTCTTGCCCGTAAGCTGTACGCGGCATTCGAAGTGCTGCCGGGGAAAGTTACCTTGCTTAACCCTCAGATCTCGCCAGATTTGCACGAGCCCGACTTGAGCTTCATTGAAGTAAAAGAGGGCGGGGTGAACAAGTCAGGTTGGTATTTGTACAAGCAACCACTGATTGCGCACCGTATTCTTGGTCAACCTTGTCTTGAGCACCATGAGTACTTGAGTAAGTTGGTTTCTTGGGCGTTCTTCAACGGTTTGATTACCGAGTCAACACGTTTGCACGCGGTGGTGAGTGAAGCGCAGTTAGACATCGATAAGTTCTACCAAATGGTGAGTGACCTACGTAACACCTTCTCGTTACGTAAGCGTCGTCCAACCATGCAAGCATTGGGTAGCCCGTGCGAAATTAGTCAGATGGCGATGTTCATCAACTTTGAAAATGACCCAACCGCAGAGCTGTCAGGTCGCTCACTCAAAGTGGATGTGAAGAACACCGATATCTTCAGTTTTGGTCCTGAGCAAATTAATTTGGTCGGCAGTGTTGATTTGGTTTATCGCAACTCATGGCACGAAGTGCGTACCCTGCACTTCAAAGGCGAAACCGCGATGCTAGATGCGTTGAAGACCATCCTTGGCAAAATGCACCAAGATGCGATTCCGCCAGAGTCGGTGGATGTATTCTGTTATGCGAAAAACATGCGTGGCGTGATGCGCAATATGGTATATCAGCTATTGGCAGAGTGTATCGACTTACGTTTGAAGCCGGTTGAACAAGAGAAACGTCGTCGCTTTAAAGCCATGCGTCTTGCTAACCAAACTTACGGCTTGTTCTTTGAGCGTCGTGGCGTATCGGTTCAGAAGCTGGAAAACTCGGTCGACTTCTACCGCAGCATTTCAACCAATAAGCTGAAAGGCTCACCGTTGTTGATGTTGGATCGTGAGCAAGAGTATCAACTACCAGAAGTAGTGGATGGCTTTGCCAGTGAAGGTTTGGTGCAGTTCTTCTTTGAAGACACCGACGATGGTTTTAACATCTACGTATTGGATGAATCAAACCAAGTTGAGGTTTACCACCAGTTTAGTGGCTCTAAAGATGAAATGATTGCGTCAGTGAACAGCTTCTACACCTCGGTGAAAGACGAGAGTCGTGTATCGTCGAAGTTTATTAACTTTAACTTGCCGCAGTACTATCAAATTATTCATCCGGAAGAAGGTAATACCTACATTATCCCTTATCGCAACGATGGTTGTACGCCAACCCGCCCAACCAAAGCGGTGAATGCATAAAACGACCAACAAAAAAGAGCACCTCAGTGCTCTTTTTTCGTTTAGGTGACTGGTCGTCACGAGACTCTTTGGCTTATACCCAATCGATCGCTTCACCAGCGTGCTTTTCGCACTCTTCTTTCACCATTTCAAATAGTTCCATGCCCGTTTTAGAGCAAGTCCATTTGTTATCCACCAGCTTGAAGTGGAAGCCGCCAGACTTCGACGCCAACCAGATTTCATGCATTGGCTCTTGGCGGTTAATGATGATCTGGCTGCGGTCTTCAAACTCTAATGTCATTACGTTGCCAGTGACTTCGTAATCAATGTCTGCGCCTGATTCATCGATGGATTCTTCGATGTTTTGCATCTGCGCATCCACCAGTTGATGAAATTCAGTATCGTTCATCCGTCTATCCTATTGCTTTTCCTGAGTGTGGTGCGATTATAGGGGGCATTGGTTTAATAATCACGATATGCAAAATGAAAAAATTACTTACGGTGTTGTTTGTGATGGTTGCAGCGACACTTGCTGGTTGCGGTCAATCAGGTTCACTTTACATCCCAGATGACGCTCAGCAGAACGAGCAGTCACAATAATTAGCCACCCTTAGGGTGAAATCAGGGTTTAGCAGTCGAATTAATTAAGGGAAGCAAATTTTGGATTACTTCAACTATCAGGATGATGGCCAGCTTTGGGCCGAAGACGTCTCACTCCAAGCTCTTGCCGAGCAACATGGCACTCCTCTTTATGTTTACTCACGTGCAACGCTAGAGCGTCACTGGAATGCGTTTGACAGCGCAGTGGGTCAGCATCCTCATCTTGTTTGTTATGCAGTAAAAGCAAACTCAAACCTTGGCGTATTGAATGCACTGGCTCGTTTGGGCTCAGGCTTTGATATCGTATCAGGTGGTGAGCTTGAGCGTGTTATCGCGGCTGGCGGTGATGCGAAGAAGGTGGTGTTCTCGGGTGTTGGAAAAACACCAGCAGAGATGAAACGCGCACTGGAACTGGGCATTAAATGCTTCAACGTGGAATCAGAGCCTGAGCTTGAGCGCTTGAATAAAGTCGCGGGCGAGCTGGGTGTGGTTGCACCGATTTCTCTACGAATTAACCCTGACGTAGACGCAAAAACGCACCCTTACATTTCGACTGGTCTGCGTGACAACAAATTTGGTATCGCTTTTGACCGTGCGCCTGCGGTATATAAATTTGCTCAGAGCCTGCCAAACCTCAACGTGCAAGGCATCGACTGCCACATTGGCTCTCAGCTGACTGAGATTGAACCTTTCATCGACGCTACAGATCGTCTGTTAGCACTGATTGATGACTTAAAAGCGCAAGGCATCAACATTCGTCACTTGGACGTTGGTGGTGGTCTAGGCGTAGTATATCGTGATGAATTGCCACCACAGCCTTCAGACTATGCGAAAGCACTGTTAGGTCGTCTTGAGAACCATCAAGATCTTGAACTGATTTTCGAACCAGGCCGTGCGATTGCAGCCAACGCCGGTATCTTGCTAACGCGTGTGGAATTCCTAAAACACACTGAGCACAAGAACTTTGCGATTATCGATGCGGCGATGAACGATTTAATGCGTCCTGCGCTATACCAGGCATGGCAAGATATTGTCCCGGTTTCACCGCGTGAAGGTGAAGCACAGACTTACGACTTAGTCGGTCCTATCTGTGAAACGGGCGATTTCTTGGGTAAAGATCGAGCACTAGTGCTGCAAGAAGGTGATCTACTCGCGGTTCGCTCTGCAGGCGCCTATGGTTTTGTGATGTCTTCGAACTACAATACTCGTACCCGAGCGGCGGAAGTGATGGTGGATGGCAACCAAAGCCACCTTGTTCGCCAGCGTGAGGAGCTGACCAGTTTGTGGCAGCTGGAACAGATTCTACCGGAGTAACACACAACAAATGCATTTCCACTTTTCCAAAATGCACGGTTTGGGCAACGACTTTATGGTCGTCGACTGCATTACCCAGAACGTGTTTTTCTCGCAAGATTTGATCCGTCGTTTGGCGGATCGTCACACGGGCGTTGGTTTTGACCAATTGCTCGTGGTTGAAGCGCCTTATGATCCAGAAACTGACTTCCACTACCGCATTTTTAATGCCGATGGCAGTGAAGTTGAGCAGTGTGGTAATGGCGCTCGCTGTTTCGCGCGTTTCGTCCGTTTGAAAGGTTTGACTAACAAGTACAGCATCAGCGTCAGCACCAAGAAGGGTAAGATGACTCTTGATGTCGAAGACGATGGTGAAGTTACGGTGAACATGGGTGAGCCTGAGTTCGAGCCGAGCAAGATCCCTTTTAAAGCGAAGCAGAAAGAGAAAACCTACATCATGCGCACAGGCGACAAAACCCTGTTCTGTGGCGCGGTGAGCATGGGTAACCCGCATGTGGTGACCGTGGTCGACGATGTGGATACGGCAGAAGTGGAAACACTCGGTCCGCTATTAGAATCACACGAACGCTTCCCTGAGCGTGTGAACGCAGGCTTTATGCAGATCGTGGATCGCAACAACATCCGTTTGCGCGTGTATGAGCGTGGTGCGGGTGAAACCCAAGCTTGTGGTAGCGGTGCCTGTGGTGCGGTTGCGGTTGGCATCTTGCAAGGTCTACTGGACGAGAATGTGAAAGTTTCACTTCCGGGCGGTGACTTGCGCATCTCTTGGCAAGGTCCAGGCAAACCATTGTTTATGACTGGCCCAGCAACACACGTATTTGATGGTCAATTGTTGTGCTAGTTGAAGAGCAAGAAAACCAAATCTCAGAAGTTGAAGCGGATGCGCTGACTGCGGAAGTCGTTGCTCAGTATTTAAAAGACCATCCAGACTTCTTCGTTCAACGCCCAGAATTGGTCGATCGCCTCTCTCTACCTCATGCAGATTTAGGCGCGGTCTCGTTGGTTCATATTCAAATGAACCGTCAGCGTCAGCGTATTGAAGAGCTGGAAGAAGAGATCACCACACTGATGTCTTTGGCAGCGAACAACGATCGCACCTTCTACGAGTTCATGGATCTGCAAGGGCAAATCCTTAAGTGTGGTGATTTCAAGCAAGTCATCAGCGCCATTGAACTCAAAGCCAAAGACCTTGGTTTGAAGGCGTATGTGCGTCTATTGAGCCAGTGTGATGCTGCGACTCAATTGAGTAAGGAAAGCTATCAACGTTTTGCTACCAATCACTTAAACGGCAAAGAGGCTTACTTAGGTCGTCTGCGTAAAGTGGATCGCGAAGCGTTGTTTGGGGATATGGACGTTCCAGAAATGGGTTCCTATGTGGTGCTACCGCTTGTGAAAAAACAGACGCTTGGCGTACTGGCATTTTCTAGCGAGGATGGCGGTCATTTCCAACCAGATATGGATACCTTGTTTTTGCGTCACCTATCCTTAGTAGTGGCACATCTCGCTCAAACATTGGTATGGCAAAGTCACGATGACGACAACTCCCAACACTCCTCTGCCAAATAGTCTTCAAAAGCCTCTTGAACGCTTCTACGAATTCCTGCGAAGCGAAAAGGGGCTTAGCCTGCATACCCAACGCAACTACAAACAACAATTGGAAACCATGGCTCACCACTTGGCTGAGATGGGGTTGAAAGATTGGTCGCAAGTCGATGCGGGTTGGGTGCGTCAATTGGCAGGTAAAGGCATGCGTGAAGGCATGAAAGCCAGCAGCTTAGCGACGCGCTTATCTTCTCTACGCAGCTTTTTCGATTTCCTGATCCTACGTGGAGAAATGTCAGCGAATCCAGCCAAAGGGGTTTCGGCACCACGTAAGCAACGCCCACTGCCGAAAAACCTCGATGTGGATGAAGTAAACCAACTGCTCGAAGTGAACGAAGACGACCCGCTAGCGGTGCGCGATCGTGCCATGATGGAGCTCATGTACGGCGCTGGTCTGCGTTTGGCAGAGCTGGTAAGTGTCGATGTGCGTGATGTTCAGCTACGCAGTGGCGAATTACGAGTGATTGGTAAAGGTGACAAAGAACGTAAAGTGCCGTTCTCTGGTATGGCAACTGAATGGGTTGGTAAATGGTTGCGTGTGCGTGGTGATCTAGCCGCGCCGGGTGAACCTGCACTGTTTGTTTCCAAGCTGGGTACACGGATCTCACACCGCAGTGTGCAAAAGCGCATGGCGGAGTGGGGGCAGAAACAGTCGGTCGCGAGTCACATTAGCCCGCACAAACTGCGTCACTCGTTTGCAACGCATATGCTGGAATCGAGCAATAACCTACGTGCAGTGCAAGAGCTATTGGGGCATGAAAATATCTCGACCACCCAAATCTACACCCACTTGGATTTCCAACATTTAGCGCAAGCTTATGATCAGGCGCACCCGAGAGCGCGTAAGAGAAACGACGACAAGTCGGACTAACCCAAGGAATCCCATGAAATTCTACCGCCGTATCGCGCCTGTAAAGGCGATGACGTTTGACCTTGATGACACCCTCTATGACAACTACCCGGTGATAGTTCGTATGGAGCGTGAGTTGCTATCTTGGCTTAAACACCATCATCCGGCGATCGCTCACATGGATAAAGCCGATTGGTTTGCGCTCAAACAAAGTGTTCTACAGCAGCAACCAGAGCTAAAGAGTGATGTCACTGTGTGGCGCTTAGTGCAACTTAAGCAAGCCTTCTCCCAAGTTGGTTACGATGACGATGCAGCACATTCTGCCGCCCAAGCCGCGGTAGAGGTTGCTTTGGATTGGCGTAACCGTTTTGAGGTGCCACAGCAAAGCCTCGATGTACTTGCTCAACTGGGGCAAGAAATCCCGCTGGTGGCGATCACTAACGGTAATGTGGATTTAGATAGAATAGGGCTTACACCTTATTTCCAACAAGTGCTGAAAGCAGGACCGGATGGCAGCGCGAAGCCAGCACCAGATATGTTCACCAAAGCGCAGCAGTTTCTAGACTTACCAAGTGAGCACATTCTTCATGTTGGCGATCATCTGGTGACGGATATTCAAGGTGCAAAACTCTCGGGTTTTGCCGCATGCTGGTTTAATGATATGAATAAAAATGTCATTAATAAGGAAAAAACACGAACCTTACCTGATGTTGAAATCAATAGCTTGCAATCGTTGCTTACGCTTTTGTAATCGCTTTCGCATTAATCCATTCAATCTTACCCCTGACCCTAGCAAAGCCACGTAAAGCCACGTAAATTACTCTCATAACAGTAA
The DNA here is from genome assembly GCF_030248475.1 of Vibrio sp. D173a. Lineage (NCBI taxonomy): Bacteria > Pseudomonadati > Pseudomonadota > Gammaproteobacteria > Vibrionales > Vibrionaceae > Vibrio > Vibrio sp. D173a. Next base: position 8,629 of record NZ_JAHGAH010000272.1, on the reverse strand, counting down.
AATAACAAAAGTACTTTTCATGTATTTTGGCTTGATGACGGCAGTGGTAGGGTAAATGCGAGCATTCTCTCAACTGGTTCAAAATGTGGATCAGCTTAATGATTTTTTAGTCACTTATCGGTGTTGTGCGGATAAACGTTATTTGGTGCAACTACTATCTACACAATCACGCGATACTGCAACAGAACTCGCTCGGGCAATTCTAGAAAGACTGCCTGATACCCATATCATTGGGCACAGTACGCGCCATGTTATTCTAGAAGGTGAAATTTTCAACCATGGCTGCTTAGTGTGTGTGATGGAGTTTAATCAAACCACACTTACTTCCGCGGTTCAGCATTATTCCTTCTCGCCAGATATTGATGGCTACGACCTCAAGCAAGCCTTAGAACTGCAAGATAGCTCCAAAGCCATTATCAGCTTTTCTGTCCAAATCGAACGACGTGACTACCCCGTGTATCGAGTATTTAATCCTGAAGGCCCAATGGTTTCTGGCGGTTTGGCTCAAGCCATTGATGATGGTTGCTGGGTCCTACATCAAGACCAAGTTTATGATGAAGCGGTTGTGGCGGTTGCTTTACATAGTGACAGCTTGAAAGTGTGGACCAGTGCGTATTCCGAGTGGAACCCTATCGGCATGCCTCATAAGGTGACTCATGCCAAAGGCACGCGCTTGTATAGCTTGGGAGAGCTTAAAGCACTTGATGTTTACAAGCACTACCTTGCTGATGGGCACGACCTGACGCTTAATCAGCTGCTGAATTTCCCACTTTATCGCGAATCCATTGGGCGCAAAGAGGTGTGTGCGGTGACCGAGATTCATCCCGATGGCAGCATGAGTTTCGACCGTCCTTGGTGTCTGGGTGATGAAGTACAGTTTTGCTACAACCATCCTTCTTTAACTCTGGAGCAAGTGCGCCATGGGGTGGTAGAGCTTGCTATGCACCAGCCTGAAGCGGTGATGATTTATAACTGCGCATCACGACTCGATTATATTGATAGCAGCGATGAAGTCCGTGCCTTTGCTGATATCTCTAGTACGGCCGGTAGTTACTGCATGGGTGAACTGCATGGTGGGAATGATCATCAAGAAATTCTGCACCACAGCCTGACTTACCTTGCGATGCGTGAAGGGGATGAAGTTGACGAGATCAACTTGCCCACACAGGAAATGACTGCTTCGATTTCACCGTTATTTAGTCTGATACGCAATGCGATAGGTGACCTAAATAGCATGAATGTGCACATGGGCTATCAGCTCGACCGCCAAGCGAAGAAGCTAGAAAAAAGTTTTCGTCGAGATAGCCGCACAGGGTTACAAAACCGCGTTGCGCTGCAAGAGCGCTTAATCACCATTAATGCCGATGAGCATCTACTGACACTTAAACTTCTTAATTTCAGCCATATCAACGAAAAGTACGGCTATCGCGTTGGCGACCAACTGTTGAAAGACTTGTCGATGCACTTTAGCAATCGGCTACGTAAACGTCTTGGTAAACCTGCCGCGCTGCAACTCTATAGCATTGGTGTGGGTGAGTGGGCATTCTTATTTAAAGCTGACACTAGCAGTGAAGCGATCAAGCAACACTTTACTCGCTTTGCTGACGCGGTTGAGCAAACCAACTTTGAGCCAAGTGGCTTACGAGACATTGACTACCTCTCGATTTCATTGTGTGGTGGTTTAGTTAGTCGTCGTGATTTTCCAACCGCATCGCCGGATGAATTGCTGCTCAAAGGCATTGAAGCGCGAAGAGCTGGGGTGCGAAGTAATACTCACATCTGTAATGCCAAAGACATTGAGGTCAATGAAGACGTGCGAAAAGAGCAGTTGGGTTGGTTGAGCTGTGTGAGCCGCGCCATTCTCAAACAGAACATCATTACCTACAGTCAGCCAATTGTACACGCTTACAACCATCGTCCCGCGAGCCAAGAGTGTTTGGTGCGTATCATCGAAGAGGATGGCAGCATCATTGCGCCGGGGCGTTTCTTACCTATCATTTCTGATACGCATTTGTACACACGTTTGAGCCGCCACATGATCCGTTCAACGCTGAATTACATGAAGGACAAACAAGGCGACTTCTCAATTAATTTGTCTCCTCAGGATTTACTCAGCGATAAAACCTTGATGTTGCTTGAACATGCCATTACCCAGCTTAACGACCCAAGACGGATTGGTTTGGAAGTGTTGGAGTCGGAACAGATTAAAGACTACGGCCGAATGATTGAGGTGTGCAGCCACTTTAGAAACTTAGGGGCTCGCATTATTGTTGATGACTTTGGTTCGGGTTACTCCAATATTGATGAGATTCTCAAGTTAGAGCCTGAAGTGATTAAGCTCGATGGCAGTTTGATTCGCTACATCGACAAAGACCAAAAACAGCGCAAGATTGCTTCGCAGTTAGTGCGTTTGTGTCAGGTGTTTAATGCCAAGACCGTCGCGGAGTTCGTGCACAATAAAGAGGTTTGCGACATTGCGCAGGACATGGGTGTGGACTATCTGCAAGGTTATTACTTAGGTGAACCGACACGTTTGTTTTAACGTGCTTTGCTCTAATTATGCTTAAGTGCCCTGGAGTTTTGTTTCACGTGAAACAGCAGCCAATAAAAAACGCAGCGTTAAAGCTGCGTTTTTTGATTCTTAAGAGCGCTAGGCTTTGAACTCATGACCACTTTTCTCGGCTTGGAAACGAGGAAGGTATTGCTCGAAGAACGCTAGCATCTGTTGCTGGTTTTGCTCTTCACCAAGTTGTCCGAGCAATTGAGCAGCAACTTCAAAGGTACATAAGTTGCCTTCTTGTTGATTGCGGCGCAGTTGATACTGGGAATCGGATTGAGTGGCTAAGCCCATCATCGCGATACCTTCTAGCCATCGGCTTTTATTGATCATTTTGCGCGCTTCTTGCCAAGTTGCATCAACAATGATGTACAGCGGTTGTCTGTTTTGCTGATTACTTTTTTGCTGCACTTGTTCAAGCGTCAAGCTCTCTTCACTAGGGAATAGCAGTACTGGCAGCAAGCCCGGGTTAGCGAGCGTTTCTAATAACTCCGCTGGTGGCGCTTTTCGGTCCCAAACGACTTGACTGACATTCAGTTGGCACTGAGCGAGCAGTTTGCCAGTGTTGGTATCGCGCGTCAGTTCATTAGGGTGCATCAACAGCATCAGCGAGTGTTCACTGCTTAACTTAGGCAGCAGTGAACAGATGCAGTTGAACTGGAAGCCACAATGTGGACAAGGCTGCGCCATTACAAGCGCACTCCATCACGAACAGGGCTGATACCATCTGAGAACAAACGCACGCCGCTGACTTGTTCTTTGCTCGCTTTTGGCGCCAAGCTTGGGTTGATTGGGTAACTTACGCCAGTGTATTGCATCACGTGTTGGCCTGGTGTTGCACCGCCGCCGCTCACATTGAAAATCAGATCTCGCCAACCGTGTGAAGTTTGTTGACCGAGCATGATTGGACTTTGCACTAGCGTCATACGGCTATTGAAACGCCACTCTTTCTCGTGGTTTTCGAATATCAGCAGAGTACAACCGCCAGAGCCACACCAATCAAGTTGCACCAGTAATTCTTCATCACCATCGCCATTCAGATCATAGGTCAGCCAACGGTATTGGTTATTGCTTGGGTTGGTTTGATTAATGAAAAAGTAGTTTCGCACCGCCGCATCCACTTTTGAATTAAATTCGGCACTGGATGGCACATCAGCTGCACCAATTGGATCGTTGTTGCGCTCGGCTGCTGGTTGTTCTGTGCCCGAGTTACGCACTGTTGCTGGGTATAGCACTAAACCGCCATCAGCAATGGGATAAACCAAATTGCCCACTTTCTCTTTGACTGCTTTCAGCTGGTTGCCTTCGCGAGTAAACAGGCGCTCGGTCATCAAGCGTTGTTGCTGGTGGTGAGTCATCAATATTTGTACTTGCGATGGGCTTAGTTGTTGCCAGTAGCCGCGTTCAATCAATGGCGGTTGCCCGTCTGAATAGCTGTATTTGGTGATGGCACTGTGGTCGCTGTTGAGTGTCATCTGTACTTCGAAGCCTTGCGATTGGGTCGACGTCGCGACGTAAGTGTTCACCCACTCGAGTGTTGAATCTACGTTGGCCGCCATACCGCAACCTTGATAGGTTTTATCTCCATGCTCCAGTGTTGCCTTCCAGCCGTAGAGAGAGTTGCTCATGGTGTCAGAACACAAGTTCTCGGTCATGCGCAGTTCGCCGTCATTCAGTTGGTATGTTCGCTGACGAGGTTGCAGTTTGCTGCTGTCGATTTCGAGTGTTTGTGTCGACTTACCCATTTGCTGGAACTTGAGTGTGTTGCCTTCAAAGCTGGCTGACCATGATGGCTCGTTACCGAAAACTCGTGTTGGTTTACTGGTTTGTTTACAGCGTTGTGGGTTTTCTGTGGTGAGGAAGTTTACTTGTTCTACTACGAAGTTTGCGTCGAAGTCTGCAGAGAAACCATCAACACCAGGTGGATTGAGGTGACCAATCACTTCTCCATACATGGTTTGATAAGGCTGATTGGTTAATGCGATGGCTCTTTGCACCTGTTGTGGTGACAGTTGCAGCCAGTATTGTTTGTCGCTACCACAAGGTGTGATGTACTGGCTTTCATGCCCAATCACGACTTCACCACGCAGCATAAAGGTTTGAGGTAAGATGGTTTCTGGCTTATCTAAGGACGCAGGCGGAGTCGTTGGTGTGTCTGCATCGGACTGCTGTGGTTGCATGCTACATGCTTGCAGGACCAGCAGTGTGGCTAATGCCACTGGGTTTTTCAAAGCCTTCATGTTATATCTTCCTCATTACTCAATCTGCATCGGATGGCATTATGGCATATTGGTTATTTAAAACAGAACCAGATACCTTTTCTATTGACACGCTTCGAACCCAAAAGGTTTCATGTTGGGAGGGAGTTCGTAATTATCAGGCGCGCAATATGATGCGTGACCAAGTTAAATTGGGCGACTTGGTGCTGATTTACCACTCTTCTTGCAAGAACGTGGGTGTGGCAGGTATTGCCAAAGTGACCCGTGAAGCGTATCCCGATCATTTCCAGTTTGACCTAGAGAGCGATTATTACGACCCAAAATCTGACCCAGAAAATCCGCGTTGGATAATGGTGGATATTGAGTTTGTACGTAAGACTGAGCGCTTGATTCCGTTGTCAGTCATGAAGGCGATGCAAGAGCTAGAAAACATGCCACTGGTGAAACGCGGTAATCGCTTATCGATCATGCCGGTGAGTGAAGAAGAGTGGCAAGCAATCCTCGGTAAAGAGAAGTTACCGAGTCAAAGATAAAAGAAAAGGGCTGCATAGTGCAGCCCTTTGTGATTTTGCTAATAATCTACTGTTGATAGCCAATACGGTTATAGCAGATGATCTTGCAGGTAGTGTGCAACCGCATCGTCGGCGTTGCTGCCGATCACTTCATTGTTTGGTAGTGCTTTCATCACTTTCTCGTGAGAGGTGCCCATCACCAAACCTTTACCCGCCATTGATAGCATTTCTACGTCGTTCATGCCGTCACCAAAGGCGATGGTGTTTTCCAGTGTTAGACCAATAGACTCTGCGACAGCCTTCAAAGCATCACCTTTAGAAACGCCAGCGCTCATCACTTCCAGACACCAAGGTGTTGAGAATGCGATGTTTAGTCGATCGCCAAACTGTTCACGCAGCTTCGTTTCGAAGGTAACAAGATGTTCATGGTCTTGCGCTGGATGAGTGAAGAAGATTTTCGCAATGCCGTTAGTTGGTGCATTGTTTTGATCGTATAACTTGTAAGAGAACTCTTCGTGGAAATCACGCAGTTGTTCGTCGTCTTTGTTCAGCAACCAGTCGTCGTTTTGATACATGTGGATAAGTATTTCAGGATCCGTTTTGATCGTGTCGATCACTGGCTGCACCAAATCTTCAGGTACGTTCTGGCTGTGCATCTCTTGATCATTCTGGTCGTGCACACGTGCACCATTCGAAGTAATCATGTAAGCCGGAATACCTACCGTGCGACGAATGCTTGCGACGTCTACGTGGTGGCGACCCGTTGCAAAGACAAATGTGTAGCCTTGTTCATGCAGCGCTTTTAGCGTCTCTTTCGAGTAAGCGCTTAGCTGGTGGTTTGGTGCGAGTAAAGTGCCATCCAGATCTGAGGCAACGATTTTGGTGATCTCTTTGCAAGGTAGCGATGTGCTCATGAAGCCCTCGTAAACGGTTCGGATAGAGTGGAACAGGTTGATTGCACACGGAGCGCAGTAGATTGACTAGGTCGTACTGCTCCGAGTGCGGGGAACATGATGAAGTTTACGCCAAAATAAGGAGGAAAAAGAGGGTAAATCGCAGACCTCGTATTTCCTCTTTAATTTATTTTATGCGCTTTGAGCACGCATAAAGGAAAAGATAGCGTCCAGAGCTTGGTTACGATACTGGTCTTTTTCGAACAAAATTTCGTGCTCTGCACCAGCAATCGAAACTAGGCTGGCATTAGGGTTGGTCTTACTTAGCTTATCGATAAAGCGTTGCTGCGCGGCGTTACTCACGATGCGATCGTTGCCTGACTGAACCAATAAAACCGGAACTTTAATTTGGCGTGTCAGCAAAATACATTGCTTGGCAGCCATTAAACCTTGCCAAACCCAGCGGGTGCTTGGCCCACCGACTTGCAGCTCGGGTTTGTCACGGTATAAACCACGGAACCAATGATAACGATCGTAGCTTTGGCTAAGTGGGTTATCTTCAAACGGTTTTGGGTAGTATTCTTTATGACCCGGCGCGTAGCTTGGCTTTGTCGAGACTGCCGCTAAGATTTGGCTGACCGGAATCGCGATAGGGCTGAGATACCAAGGTAGGTTGATACCAAACATTGGGGAACTCAGAATCAAACCATCAAAGTTGTGTTCTGGATGCGTTTGCAGGTAGCGCGTAGCGATTGCGCCACCCATTGAGTGAGCAATGATAAAACGCTGTTGGTATCCGCTTAAATCAAGCTGTTGCAGCACCAATTCCATATCTTCAATGTAGTCATTAAAGTCATAGACGTGACCCATGTCTGAGTCTGGAATTAGGCGATCTGATAAACCTTGTCCTCGATGGTCAAACGAATACACGTCATAACCTTGTCGATACAGATCATAGAACAGTTCTTGGTATTTCCAGGAAGCTTCAATGCGACCGTTGACGATCAGCACGGCTTTTGTGTGCTCAGGATTGGTGAGTTTGCACCAGTAGATTTTCTTTTTCTCTGTCCCTTTTACAAAGCCTTCTTGGCGCTCTTGCCAAAGTGCTGCGATCGGACCACCTATTGCTTGCTCAAATAAAGTCTCTTGAGTATAAGTCAAAGGTGAATGGTTAATAGCCATTAGTCGATTACCTGAAGATACGTTGTTTACGCGATGTATCATCGAAGAATTATTGAGGAAATGCAATGGATACCCACGTTTGGTTAGCCTATGTGGTAACAGCAATCGTTTTTAGTCTGGCTCCGGGATCTGGTACCGTCAACTCGATCAGTAATGGTTTGAGTTACGGCACGCGCAAGTCATTAGGTGCTATCGTTGGTTTACAAATCGGTTTGGCGATTCATATTGCTCTGGTTGGTGCTGGCATTGGCGCGTTGGTGGCGCAATCGGCAACGGCATTTACCGTGATTAAGTGGGTGGGTGCGGCTTACCTTGTGTGGCTTGGCATTCAAAAGTGGCGTGATACGTCTGGTTTAGTTGCAACCGAAAGCCACAAAGCGATGTCAGGCACTTCTCTGTTGTACAAAGCCATTCTTATTAACCTGACAAACCCAAAATCGATCGTCTTCTTGGTGGCACTGTTTCCACAGTTTATCGATCCAGCGAAAGACCAGCTGACTCAGCTGTTGGTTTTGGGTGTGACCACAGTGACCATTGATGCGTTTGTGATGCTGGGTTACACCAGTTTGGCCGCTCAAATGGGTCGCTTTATTCGCTCAGATAAGATCATGGGCAAAATTAATAAAGTATTCGGTTCAATGTTCATGGGATGTGGTGCATTATTAGCGGCAGCTAAGTAACAAATTATAAAAATCACAATAATTTCGAATGAAAAATGCGTATGTCGCCCGCCAGCCTATCTTTAATCGTAAAAGACAGACGCTGGGATATGAGTTGTTGTTCCGCGATGGTGAAAGTAATGCCTATCCTGCACACATCGATTCAAACAGGGCGACATACCGATTGATTGTAGAGAATTTTCTCTCTGTCGGAACCAATCCTTTGATTGCATCGTCACGATGCTTCATCAATTTCCCTCAACAAAGTTTGTTACGTCGGCTACCAAGAAGTTTGCCGAAAAACAAAATCGTGGTTGAAGTACTCGAAACCTGCCAACCGACCGATGAACTGCTTGAAGCCATTCGCGAACTTTACCGTGAAGGCTATTTGATTGCGCTCGATGATTTCACTTTGACTGACGAATGGCGTCGTTTCTTGCCTTATGTCCACATCGTAAAACTCGATATCATGGCGATGGGGCTTGAGAAAGCGTGTGAATTGGTTAAGCAGCATACCAAAAAGCGCACCAAGTACCATTTCTTAGCTGAGCGAGTCGAAACTGAAGCCGAGTTTGAAGCGACCAAAGAGGCTGTCTCTTATACACAA
>NZ_JAHGAH010000271.1:0-3159 GCF_030248475.1 Vibrio sp. D173a | reverse complement strand
TGTGGTTCTGCCTTTTTCAGGCGCGATATGTCGCTAGCAATACGCTTACAGCCGAGAAATAAGATGCCATCGAGTGGCGTGATGATCTCTCCGGTTTTAAGGCAATCAATGAGTGATGCAGAAGATAATGGCCTGATCAGGCCATCGACGTAACGTGTGGCTACGAACTGGTTCGTGTAGTGGATTTCTCTTGGCAGCATTTGTTCACTTTTGGCATACACCATGCCGCTTTGCTTGCCGTTGATAACGCGATGTTCTTTATAGACGTTGACTTCTTCACCGATAGCCGCCATGGCTTGGGGAGCCCTGGTGATGAGCAAACGAAACGGCAGATCTTCACTGGTGATGTAATCGACAAGGTTAAATGCCAGTCTTGCTCGTGCCATTTCACCAAGAGATCCCTCACGGCAAATTTGTAACACCTGCTGCCACTGCTGGGTCAGCTGAGCGCTCTCTTTATCGCTTTTGACGTTAATATGTTGAATGTCATAGTGAATTTTTGCTGTCATTGGGGATCTTAACCTCAAGGTATTTTGTCGAGTGGCTGCTCAATAGTCTGTTTTTAATAACATTAAAACAGTTATCCACAAAATTTGGGTGTAAGCTGTGTGAAGATGACTCGAAACTTTAATCGCTCAATTTGCAACTGTCTGCATAAAGGCGTAAAGTGATGGTAATTTAACCATATCTGAAAAGGAGGCTTGTATGTTAGCGTTTCTAAAAAGATGGCGTCAGGCCTATCTAGAAGACAAAGGTAATCGTCTGCATGCTGAGGTAGAGGCAGAGCGAGACATTACGTTTCGCGATGAAGCTATATCCCTTGAAGAAGTAAACAACGTTTTTGCGGATATGGGTTCTAGTAAAACTTTAGATGCTTGGGCTGAGGCTGAAAAAGAATACTATGAAGATCACTGTGTTTATAACTATGACAATCGATAAGATTGCCATAGTTACTTTGTTAGCTACTTGGAACCCTTCATTGAGTTAGAAACTGTGTTTCTGACGAAGTCGAATCCTCTTTGAGTTGTTTGATTTACTTTTTCTACTGCACTGTCCATCGATACCCCATTTACACGATAGCTCGCGTAACCCAGTATCCCAAACCATATTGCAGGCACGATCACGTAAAAGACGATCATCACAAACTTCAAGATAGAATCATCCATGTAGTTGAGCGATCCCGTCAGCGGGTTAAAGTTCTCATGCATCTTATACACGGACTCCAACAGCTTGCTGTCTAAGCTGCGACAAAGCTCCCACCAAAACGTCAAGAACTGCAGTCCCATGTACGAAAGCGACAAGGACATCAGCGTCATCATGGAGAAGTTGCTGACCGTCAGTACCAGTGGGCTGGCAATGACCACGACCATGGTGAGCATCGATTGCAGCATAGGCATCGCCTCTCGAACAATAAAATAAGCAGGCCCTGTGAGCAGGTGACCGGCTTCCACGCCAACCCATCCTGCTACGCCATTCCACACCTCTCTGGCTTGGTGATCGAGCGTCTTATCAAGCACCTGACCGTAGCCACGCACGATGCGGCCGCTGGTTGATTGGTTTTCGACACTCAATGCGCGCTGTACCAACATATTGGCTTTGTCTTCAGGTGTGGTTTCCGCTCCCATGATTTGAGAAAAGAAGCCGTCATAGTCAAGCACGTCATGGACCAGTTGTGGGTTGTTTTCTTCGATGTCGTAGAATAAACGCCACAGTAAACCGGCACGCAGCCCGTCACTGCGTACTTGCGTGCTGTCCCACCATTCATCGCACATCGGATACGCAGCGCTGGTATCAACTGCGGTTCGGCGGTATTTCAGTTGCACTGGGTCATCACGCTCAGAGTTATAGGGGAAGTTAAACACAATGTGCTCGGCTTGTAAGTCGTCATAGGTGGTGCGCGGCGCTTGGCTATTGCGACGAAGAAAATAGTCGCCGCCAAGCCAGTTGGCGCCGTCAAAATCGTCTTGGTCGACTTTTTCTTCACGCGCGGCCGATTTCATGGCTAAGCGCGCACGGGTAAAGCACTGCTCGTAAAAATCCTGCGTCTCTTGTCTTAGCTGCTCGCTTCTGATGTCAATTTGAGACAGCTGCAGCATACTGCGCTCGATGTCGTAATGACAAGGCACTGACGAGACTGCGGCGTTGGTCAAGCCTTGAGACAGGCCATGCCAAAACACCCACCAGGGCGGCGCTTGCACGATTTCACCATTGAGTGAGCTCTGGTCGCTGTTTGTTGCCCCATTGGTGATGCCTACGCAGCAGCTTTCGCTGGCATTTTGGTCAAAGGTTAACGTGTTGACGTTGACCGGGACCATCGGCACCACGGCAAAAAAGCACACCAGACTTGCTAAGATGAGTTTGACCTCAGCGCGATTGAGGCTCAGCAAGCCTTTGTTGCCCTCATCTTCGCCTTCTTGGTCCACTTCTTACCAAACCTGGAACACGATCACCGCAAGCATGAATACGATAAGCCCCGTTTGGTTCAAGATCATAAACAGCTTGCTGGAAATCTGCCAACTGGTGAGGGTGAGTAACACAGAAAGAGGGTCGTTGACTACCATGCGAGGACTCCTAAGTATTGAGCGAGCAATAGCCCCTCGTTAATGATGATGACGCTGATAAGGGTGATTGGGATGCTCTTGGCTTTGAGCAGAGCCAGACCATAGAACGCCAAACGCGCAATGATCATGTACCAGGCGTACGCACTGCTGGTGAGCGTATCGCGGTCAAAAGCCAGCGCCAGCGCGCAAGCGACGGCTAAGCAAAATAGCAGCGTCAGTAGGTGGCGACTTCGGTGCCACAAGGTGGATGTCGGTGTGGTGGCATTCATTGTAGTTCTCTTTTTTGCCATGGTCGCTTCCTTACCTTCTTGTTTAAGACGTAAAGAATAGCGAGCTATTGATTTAAAAGAGAAAAACAGCGGGAATTAGTGATCGGTTAAAACCGAAATGGGTGATCGGAATGCCCCGAAATATGCATGCAGGCTTGAGAACCTGAAAATTATCATTAATTCGAGATGCCAAAGAGCCTGCGATCTCTGGAAGAGTCACAGTAAAAAATTGGTCTATTGCCGCCTTGAAGTCCCGTTTACTTTTGAAGTAAACGTTGTTCCTCGACTTCTCATTCATTACTTTCCAAAGCCGCTCTATTGGATTGAGG
>NZ_JAHGAH010000270.1:0-10460 GCF_030248475.1 Vibrio sp. D173a | reverse complement strand
TGATGAGGCGTTGTGTTCTTCGAGGGTCTTTAAGTTGTGCTTGTCCAAATTGTTCTTGTGCCCAAAGTTTAGCGTCTGAGTGTGTCATCTTAGTGTTTCAGTAAGGATTGCTAAGTGATCAGATCACACACACTTGAAAGAGTTCAAAAAAAATCCCCAAGCTACAAGCTTGGGGATTTGTGTATAAGAGACAGCCGTGCGGAGGCTTTAGGAATACTACGAAAATAAAGGTTGTTTACTGAATCTTCTCGTAAAACGCATCGCTTTTCGGGTAGTCACCAGTGATGTCTGCCAGTGTGCCTTGGTCGTTAAAGTTAACGATAAGATCTTTTTGCACTGATTCACCGTGACCTGGAGTGTGGTGGTAAATGTAGTACCACGTATTTGGGTAGCCATTTTCAACCAACATAGGTGAACCAAGAACGTAGCGAACCTGTGCTTTAGTCATCCCAAACTTTAATTTATCAACCGCACTTTGTTCTACATAGTTGCCTTGGTTGATATCAATACGATAAACCAGTTTTTCCAATACCGAACATCCTGTCAGCAATGTCATTGCTAATGGTACGGCAACTAACCACTTCTTTAATTGCATAATAATTTCTTAGTAACTTTTAAAATACTGCGCTGATAATAAACAAGCTCGACGCAGATGTAAAAAGCTATGCGTCGTATGGTAGGAAATCTGACAACGAATTTTGAGTTGAGTTGCATTTATTCATCGATATTGCACGCTAAATGACGGAACATGACTCACAAATTCGCGTAAACCTAGAGCTGAACAGTTTGTCACGCACAATAATGGCATTTTTGTCAGGCCAATGAGGGAGAAAGTTCAGCGATTATTTGGCTTGTGAAAACTCAAGTAGAGTATCGCCGGAAAAGCGATAGTACTCTTTCTCGGTGACTCGCTCAGCGCCAATCGATTGGTAAAACCGACCTGCGATAGGATTTGTACTTTCTGCTGTCCAATCTAATCGATGGCAACCATGATTGACGGCAAGAGACGTGAGATATTTCATCAACTTTAATCCTACGCCTTTTCCTCGCGCAGAAGAGGACACAAATAGGTCTTTCAAATACATTTGACCAGAGAGTTTCGGTGCAGGAAACATCACGGTGTAGGTTGCAAACCCCATTATGGTGTCGTCATTGTATGCAGCAATAACTTTGACACCAGAGTACTCTGAAAAGACTTTGTACTTGAGATAATGAGTCAGTTCTTTCTCGGAGGCAGCTTGCTCGTTGAAATAGTATTGCTCCAACTCAACAAAAATAGGGACAAGATCTAAGCAGTTGGTTTTGTTGATTGCTCTGATATCCATTTCTCATCCCTCGCCGATCTGTTAAGCCGCGATAAGCAGTTCTTTTGCGTTTGCCAATGTAGAGTCAGTGATTTGGCTGCCACCAAGTAGGCGAGCGAGTTCTGCCACGCGTTGTTCTTCATCTAGTGAGCGCATTTGTGTTTCAGTTTGGCCGCCTTTGGTGTGTTTGGCTACAAACATCTGCTGGTGACCGCAGCCAGCAACTTGCGGCAAGTGGGTAACACACATAACTTGGGTTGATTCGCCCAGTTTGCGCAGCATCTTGCCAACTACGGCGGCGGTTGGGCCGCTGATACCTACATCCACTTCGTCAAAGATCAAGCTTGGTGTGTCAACTTTCTGCGCTGTGATCACTTGGATCGCTAAGGAGATACGTGATAGCTCACCGCCAGACGCGACTTTAGCGATAGGTTGTAATGGTTGGCCTGGGTTGGTTGAAACCAAAAAGCATACGCTGTCCATGCCTAGCGGAGATGGATGCGCGTTTTCGTTGTTCACTTCGATACTGAACACGGCTTTTTCCATGCTCAACTCGTGCATGCTTTGGGTGATCAGCTTGTTCAATTCTTTAGCATAACGGCTGCGTGATTTGTGCAGTTTTTCTGCTTGAGTTAAGAAGCTTTGGTATTTCTGCTCCACTTCTTGTGCTAACTCATCTAAGCGTTCATCAGAGCAATCTAGTGCTTCGATTTGTGCCAGCAGATCTTGGTGCTGCTGGTATAGCTCATCAGGCATCACATGGTGTTTGCGAGCCATCGACATCACTTTAGAAAAACGTTCTTCGACATAAGCCATACGACCCGGATCGACATCAATGCCGTCAAGGTAGCTGCGAAGTTCGTTTTTGGTTTCTTCTAGCTGGATCATTGCTTCTGACAGCATGTTTGGTAGTTCAGCGAGTTTCTCATCTAATTCCGCTAATTGGATTAGGGAGTGATTGGCCGATTGCAAAATACCAAGCGCATTGACTTCTTCACCTTCGTAAATAAGTTCGATGGCTTGCTGACAGGTAGCGGCAAGTTCACCGCTGTTGGACAGTCGTTTGTGCTCTTGCTCGAGCTCTGCGAATTCTTCTTCACCTAGCGATAACTCATTCAGTTCTTTGATTTGGTATTCAAGCAACTGTTTTTGTGCCTGGTTTTGCTGGCTGTTCTCTTTTAGCTGCTTAAGGTTATTGTCTGCCTGACGCCAATGCTGGTAAGCACTGCGTGTGCTTTTTAATAGGTTTAAATGTCCTGCATATTGGTCAAGCATGGCCATTTGATGCTCGCTTTTCATCAATTGATGATGTGCGTGCTGCCCATGGATGTTGATCAACAACTGCCCAAGAGATTTGAGTTGTGAAAGTGGGACTGGGCTGCCGTTGATGAAGGCTCTAGAGCGGCCCTCTTTGGTGATGATGCGACGCAAGATACATTCGCTGCCATCCAGCAGGTCATTATCTTCTAGCCAACGCGTTGCGTGTAGATTGTTGTCCAGTAAAAAGGCAGCGCTGACTTCGGTTTTTTCTTCGCCTTGTCGAACCATGCCTGCATCGGCACGCCCGCCTAAACAAAGACCTAAAGCATCAATTGCAATGGATTTACCTGCACCTGTTTCACCAGTGATGGTGGTCATGCCCTTTGAAAGCTCGAGCTGTAAAGACTTAACAATCGCAAAATTATTAACACTTAGATGAGCCAGCATTTTTATTTACCTGTATAACTGAACAATACTGTATAAGAAAACAGTATATACTGTTTCTTTATACAGTAAAGGTGGGGGCGGTATTTTTTATGAAAGAAGCGGTTTTTTGTGATGGATAAAGGAAAAATAGGCCGCGCAAAATAAAACGATTTATTTAAATTGAATAAGTTATGATCGATTTGGATTAATTGTGAGCGCCTCAAAAACGGCTACGGTGTTAGTGGTTTCTTTTAGGTGAGCGACATTCAGAGGTGTCTACATCAGGAGGGAGAATTATCGATAAAGTCATCCGGTGTGATAGGGCGGAGCATCGGGAATTGTATCGATAATTGGGTTAGTGACTCGAAAAGTGATGGCATACGACTGATAGTTGAGCGCTTATTTCTGCGTTTTTAAAAAAGGTTGATGCTTTCACATCAACCTTTGTTTATTAAAACAGTTTGCTTGACCAACCAAGTTTGTTTCTTAGTACGTGGTAGTAGCTGTAGTCTTTTGGATGAATTAGCTTAAGCACGTTCGGGCTTTGATAGATATGTATTTCATCACCCGGAGACACTGGTAGGGAGACTTGTCCGTCACAGCTCACTTCTTGTGTGCCGCGGTTTTCTGGTGACACGATCAGTTTAATACGGCGCTTACCGTCCACCACTAATGGTCGGCTTGAAAGGGTATGTGGGAACATTGGCACCAAAGATATCGCGTTTAAGCTTGGTGACAGAATTGGACCACCACCAGAAAGCGAGTAGGCAGTCGAACCTGTTGGGGTCGATACGATCAAGCCGTCAGCACGCAGGGAAAACGCAAAGCTGTCATCGATGTAGACTTCAAATTCAATCATGTGTGCTACTTGCCCTGGGTGAAGCACTGCTTCGTTCAAGGCTGCGTTGTGGCTTTTGATTTGTCCGTGGCGATGAATCTCTGCTTCTAACAAAAAGCGCTCTTCTTCAATGTACTTGCCTTTCAGTACAGCCTTTAATGCTTCTTTGAAATCGTCCGGATTTAAGTCCGTTAAGAAGCCTAAGTTACCACGGTTTACACCGATGACGGCCACGTCAAAGCGCGACAAAATACGCGCAGCACCCAACATGTTGCCATCACCGCCAACAACGATAGCGAGATCCGCGTTTTTACCCAGTTCAACGAGGCTAGCAAATTGGCTTTGCGGGATTTCGTCTAAAATTGCAGCAAGGCGATCATCGATAAACACTTGGTAACCCTCGGATGTCAGCCATTCGTACAACTCTCTATGAGTTTGTATTGCCTGCTGATCTCGTGGTTTTCCGATAATCGCGATCACGTTACATGGGTTTTTCATAGCATTTCCGCATTAAAGAGGCTTGAATCAGGAATCTTCATCCCCATAATAATGGCAAGTTACCTAAATATGCGAATTTTTATGTGGTTAAAGCCCACAAAACGTGAGTGGCTTTAAGGACATTAAGTTGAATTCTGGAGATATCATGAGCAACGAAGAAAACAAAGTTACAGAAGAAGAGCTTGATCAAATCATCGAAGAAGCGGAGAAAGTAAAAGCGGCAGCACAAGAAGCTGAAGCAGAACTTGAAGACATTGGTGATGAGAAAGACGCTAAGATTGCTCAACTAGAAGCAGCACTACTTTCTAGCGAAACAAAAGTGAAAGACCAGCAAGATGCGGTTCTTCGCGCTAAAGCTGAAGTAGAAAACATGCGTCGTCGTACTGAGCAAGAAATCGATAAAGCTCGTAAGTACGCTCTGAACAAATTCGCTGAAGAACTACTTCCAGTTATCGATAACCTTGAGCGTGCAATCCAAGCTGCAGATGCAGAGCACGAAGTGGTTAAGCCAATTCTTGAAGGTGTTGAGCTAACGCATAAGACATTTGTAGACGCAGTATCGAAATTCGGTTTGAAAGAGATCAACCCAGAAGGTGAAGCATTCAACCCTGAATTCCACCAAGCGATGTCTATTCAAGAGAGCCCAGATCACGACTCGAACACAGTGATGTTTGTGATGCAAAAAGGCTACGAGCTAAACGGCCGTGTTGTACGTCCTGCAATGGTAATGGTTGCTAAGTAATCAGTTAACCTGTTGATATAAATATATTAAAACGCCCGCCATTAAACAGCGGGCGTTTTTGTTTCAAACATGTACTTAGCATATTTACTTCTCTGAATATGCGATGAATTTGAAATTTGATCCTCTTCAAAGTTTTTCTTATTGGGAAATATTTTTCTTATAGGATACATCCTTTCTTTATATTGCTTACTTATGGAATGCTGTGTCTATAAGTGGCTGTTCTGACTTTCCTTCGAGATTTAATTCTGAATATGAATGTGGATCTAGTGATTTACTTTTAATGTTATCTATTAACATTTTTATAAAGAAAGTCTTTATTTTGTAACTCTGGTGTGTATTATTCGCGATGTCTGCCGTAAAAACCAGCAGATGTAACTATAAAAATATAAATAGCAAACACAACATTTCGGAGATTTATGATGGATAAATCGCTTTCTAGTAAGATTTTTATTGGTTTGTTCGCCGGCCTTGTGCTGGGTACAGCTATTCAGTACTTATTTAGCGGTATTGCGATTTTTGATACCTATATCCTAGGTACGGCAGAAGGGGCAGGCGGCATGTTCGTTTCGCTGATTAAACTTCTGGTTGTTCCTTTGGTTTATGTATCAATTGTATGTGGCATTGTTGAGCTTAAAGACATTCGTTCTTTTGGTCGCTTAGGTGGTAAAACCTTTACTCTTTACATTCTGAATACCGTCGTTGCGATTATTGCTGCTCTTACTGTTGCTATGATTGTTCAGCCTGGTGCTGGCGCAAACCTAGCGGGTACGATTTCTGACTCTGTGGCACTTAAGTCAACAGAAACGCCGGATATCTTCTCTATGGTTGTGAACATCGTTCCGAGCAACCCGGTACAGGCGTTTGCAAATGGCGACATGCTACAGATCATCTTTATGGCAATTCTTACAGGTCTTGCTATCCAAGCGCTTGATTCAAAAGGCGGCCCTGCGGTTCGTACTTTTAAGATGGCGAACGAAATCATGATGAAGCTGATTGGCCTTGTGATGAGCCTTGCGCCATACGGTGTATTCGCTCTGATGATTCAACTTGGCGCAACACTGGATGCAGGCACGCTTGCATCGGTAGCAGGTTATGTTGCTCTTGTGGTTTCAATGCTGGTGCTTTGGATCTTCGTTGTATACCCACTAGCGGTTCAAATGTTCACAGGTATTTCTGCGCGTGAGTTTTCTCGTAAAACACGTGAGCAAGTGCTGTTCTCTCTATCTACAGCAAGTTCAAATGCGACGATTCCAGTAACGATGCGCACTCTTACTGACAAGATTGGTGTGTCTAAGTCGGTAGCTGGTTTTGGTGTACCACTGGGCGCTACGATGAACATGGCAGGTGCTTCAATCTACATCGCAATCGCGGCGGTATTCTGTGCAAATGCATTTGGTCAGCCTATCGCGGTATCTGACCTTGTGACTCTAGGCTTCACTGTTCTACTACTGTCTATCGGTGCTGGCGGTGTTCCTGGCGGTGGTGTAGTAATGGTTGGTGTTATCCTTCACCAATTGGGTCTACCACCAGAAGGTCTAGCAATTGTTGCTGCGGTTGACCGTATTAACGATATGTTCTGTACATCATCTAACGTAGTCGGCGACACTGCAGTAAACACGATTGTTGCTAAGTCTGAAGGCGAGATTGGTAAAGAAGAAATCGTGGATGCTGAGCCTGCACAAGCAAGTGCATAATTGATAATTGCTCACTCAATCGAATTCAAAGCGAGGTCTTAGGGCCTCGTTGTTTCTTTTTAGAGACGCTTCGCTTCGGGAATGGACTTTGTCCTATGGAACGCTGCGCTCCGAGATTTGAGAATCCCGCCCCCCACCTTTTGTGCAACTTTTTTCAATTTTTTTTGCTCTCTCCCTTGAAAAGCTATTCGCAGCCCTTATCTATTGGGCATAAGAGAAGCAAACAACATTATTTTAGTTTGTGAGTAAGGGTTGAAACCCGATTCTACGTCCCCACATAGGGGATATAGCAAAACGAAAATAGAATTTATTCGGAGATAGCCTGATGGGTAAAATCATTGGTATTGACTTAGGTACTACTAACTCTTGTGTTGCTGTTCTAGACGGTGACAAGCCACGCGTAATTGAAAACGCAGAAGGCGAGCGTACAACCGCATCTGTTGTTGCATACACAGACGGCGAAACGCTAGTAGGCCAACCTGCTAAACGTCAAGCAGTAACAAACCCAACTAACACGCTATTTGCAATTAAGCGTCTAATTGGTCGTCGCTTTGAAGATGAAGAAGTTCAGCGTGATATCGAAATCATGCCTTACAAAATCGTTAAGGCTGACAACGGTGATGCTTGGGTAGAAGCGCAAGGCCAAAAAATGGCGGCTCCTCAAGTTTCAGCTGAAATCCTGAAGAAAATGAAGAAAACTGCTGAAGACTTCCTAGGTGAGGAAGTAACTGGCGCAGTTATCACAGTTCCTGCTTACTTTAACGATGCTCAACGTCAAGCTACAAAAGACGCTGGCCGTATCGCAGGTCTAGAAGTTAAACGTATCATCAACGAACCAACAGCGGCTGCACTAGCATACGGTCTAGACAAGTCAGGCGGCGACCGCACTATCGCGGTATACGACCTTGGTGGTGGTACATTCGATATCTCTATCATCGAAATCGATGAAGTTGAAGGCGAAAAAACGTTCGAAGTTCTAGCAACTAACGGTGACACTCACCTTGGTGGTGAAGACTTTGATACGCGTCTAATCAACTACCTAGTAGACGAGTTCAACAAAGAGCAAGGTATCAATCTAAAGAACGACCCACTAGCGATGCAACGTGTTAAAGAAGCAGCAGAAAAAGCGAAGATCGAGCTTTCTTCTACTTCTCAAACTGACGTAAACCTACCTTACGTGACTGCAGACGCGACTGGTCCTAAGCACATGAACGTGAAAGTGACTCGTGCGAAACTAGAATCTCTAGTTGAAGACCTTGTACAACGTTCTCTTGAGCCACTAAAAGTTGCTCTAGCTGACGCTGACCTATCTGTAAACGACATCACTGACGTAATCCTAGTTGGTGGTCAGACTCGTATGCCTATGGTTCAAGCGAAAGTTGCTGAGTTCTTCGGTAAAGAAGCTCGCCGCGATGTAAACCCTGATGAAGCAGTAGCAATGGGTGCTGCAGTTCAAGGTGGTGTACTTGCGGGTGACGTTAAAGACGTACTTCTACTAGACGTTACTCCACTGTCTCTAGGTATCGAGACAATGGGCGGTGTAATGACTAAGTTAGTTGAGAAAAACACAACTATCCCAACTAAAGCGAACCAAGTTTTCTCTACAGCAGAAGATAACCAGAGCGCGGTAACTATCCACGTTCTTCAAGGTGAGCGTAAGCAAGCGTCTTTCAACAAATCTCTAGGTCAATTCAACCTAGAAGGTATCCAAGCTGCACCACGTGGTATGCCACAAATCGAAGTTACTTTCGACCTAGATGCGGATGGTATCCTACACGTTTCAGCGAAAGACAAGCAGACTGGTAAAGAGCAGAAGATCACTATCCAAGCTTCTGGCGGTCTAAGCGACGAAGACATCGAGAAAATGGTTCAAGAAGCAGAAGCTAACAAAGAAGCGGACAAAAAGTTCGAAGAGCTAGCGGCTGCACGTAACCAAGCTGACCAAATGATTCACGGTACTCGTAAGCAAGTAGAAGAAGCTGGTGAAGCACTACCTGCAGAAGAGAAAGAGAAGATTGAAGCAGCTATCTCTGAGCTAGAAACTGCACGTAAAGGCGATGACAAAGAGGCGATCGACGCTAAAGTTCAAGCGCTAATGACGGCAGCTCAAAAGCTAATGGAAATCGCTCAACAACAAGCTCAAGCGCAACAAGCACAAGGTGCTGACGCTGATGCTCAACAGTCTAAAGAAGACGACGTAGTTGATGCTGAGTTCGAAGAAGTTAAAGACGACAAGAAATAATATTTCTAACTAGGCGACTTATGGTCGCCTAGAGTCGATAAGACTTTTGTGTGCGGGCGTTTGGGGTAACTCTTACGCCCGTCTGTTTGTCCAAGCTGTCTTTCTAGTTAAGTATTTTGCAATGAGTGCACTTACCTAGAACGATACAAACACCAAGCGGTAAATCATGCCGTTTGCAGTAATTAATTGGTGACGAAGAACATGTCAAAACGTGATTTTTACGAAGTATTAGGCGTAGGCCGTGATGCCTCTGAGCGCGATATCAAAAAGGCGTACAAGCGTCTAGCGATGAAATTCCACCCAGACCGTAATCAGGGTGATGAGTCTGCAGCGGACAAGTTTAAAGAAGTAAAAGAAGCGTACGAAATTCTCACTGACCCTCAAAAGAAAGCGGCGTACGATCAGTACGGCCATGCGGCTTTTGAACAAGGCGGCGGCTTCGGCGGCGGCGGTTTTGGTGGCGGTGGTGCTGACTTCGGCGACATCTTTGGCGATGTGTTCGGTGATATCTTTGGCGGCGGCCGTCGTGGCGGCGGTCAGCAACGCGCGCAACGTGGCGCAGACCTACGTTACAACATGGAACTGTCGCTAGAAGAGGCGGTTCGTGGTGTATCAAAAGAGATCGAAGTACCTACGCTTGTTCACTGTGATACTTGTGATGGTAGCGGCGCGAAGAAAGGCTCTTCAGCTGAAACGTGTGGTACCTGTCATGGTCACGGCCAAGTTCAGATGCGTCAAGGCTTCTTTGCTGTACAGCAGACCTGTCCTACCTGTCACGGTAAAGGCAAGATCATCAAAGACCCATGTAACGAATGTCATGGTCAAGGCCGTAAGCAAAAAACTAAGACACTTAACGTTAAGATCCCAGCTGGTGTTGATACTGGCGATCGCATTCGTCTGTCTGGCGAAGGTGAAGCAGGAGAAATGGGCGCACCAGCAGGTGACCTATATGTACAAGTTCACGTGAGAGAGCATCACATCTTTGAACGTGAAGGTAACAACCTGTACTGTGAAGTGCCTGTAAGCTTTGCGATGGCTGCACTTGGTGGTGAAGTTGAGGTTCCGACGCTAGATGGTCGTGTGAACCTTAAAGTACCGACAGAAACGCAAACTGGCCGTATGTTCCGCATGCGTGGTAAAGGTGTGAAAGGCGTTCGTGGCGGCGGTGTGGGTGACCTAATCGTTAAGCTAGTGGTTGAGACACCTGTTAACCTAAGCTCTCGTCAAAAGGAACTACTTAAAGAGTTTGATGAGTCTTGTGGTGGCGATGCTGCGACTAAGCACAAACCAAAATCTGAAGGTTTCTTCAACGGCGTGAAGAAGTTCTTTGATGACCTAACCAGCTAATTGCACGGTTAACTGAATCTAATAAAAAGCCTGCAACGATGCAGGCTTTTTTGCATTTAGCGCTTGATAGCTTGATGAATTCAAGCAAATGTGAGAAGTGGACCCCAAT
>NZ_JAHGAH010000027.1:0-3069 GCF_030248475.1 Vibrio sp. D173a | reverse complement strand
CAGGTGGGTCCAAATCGCTATGGTCGCCAAGCAAATTCTTGCTTTTACTTTCAGCTTTTTCTAAAAGCTGAAGGCAAAAAATCTGGAAAGCTGTTTTCAGTTCTTACACATTCAATTCGTTCTTGCTTTGAGTCCATCAAAACCCCTTGGGTGTTGTATGGTTAAGCCTCACGGGCAATTAGTACAGGTTAGCTCAACGCCTCACAACGCTTACACACCCTGCCTATCAACGTTCTAGTCTCGAACAACCCTTTAGGATACTTAAAGTATCAGGGAAGACTCATCTCAGGGCTCGCTTCCCGCTTAGATGCTTTCAGCGGTTATCGATTCCGAACTTAGCTACCGGGCAATGCGTCTGGCGACACAACCCGAACACCAGAGGTTCGTCCACTCCGGTCCTCTCGTACTAGGAGCAGCCCCCTTCAATCTTCCAACGCCCACGGCAGATAGGGACCGAACTGTCTCACGACGTTCTAAACCCAGCTCGCGTACCACTTTAAATGGCGAACAGCCATACCCTTGGGACCGACTTCAGCCCCAGGATGTGATGAGCCGACATCGAGGTGCCAAACACCGCCGTCGATATGAACTCTTGGGCGGTATCAGCCTGTTATCCCCGGAGTACCTTTTATCCGTTGAGCGATGGCCCTTCCATTCAGAACCACCGGATCACTATGACCTGCTTTCGCACCTGCTCGAATTGTCATTCTCGCAGTCAAGCGGGCTTATGCCATTGCACTAACCTCACGATGTCCAACCGTGATTAGCCCACCTTCGTGCTCCTCCGTTACGCTTTGGGAGGAGACCGCCCCAGTCAAACTACCCACCAGGCACTGTCCGCAACCCCGATAAGGGGTCGACGTTAGAACATCAACACTACAAGGGTGGTATTTCAAGGACGGCTCCACTAATACTGGCGTACTAGTTTCAAAGCCTCCCACCTATCCTACACATGTAGGGTCAATGTTCAGTGCCAAGCTGTAGTAAAGGTTCACGGGGTCTTTCCGTCTAGCCGCGGGTACACTGCATCTTCACAGCGATTTCAATTTCACTGAGTCTCGGGTGGAGACAGCGTGGCCATCATTACGCCATTCGTGCAGGTCGGAACTTACCCGACAAGGAATTTCGCTACCTTAGGACCGTTATAGTTACGGCCGCCGTTTACCGGGGCTTCGATCAAGAGCTTCGACCGAAGTCTAACCCCATCAATTAACCTTCCGGCACCGGGCAGGCGTCACACCGTATACGTCATCTTACGATTTTGCACAGTGCTGTGTTTTTAATAAACAGTTGCAGCCACCTGGTATCTGCGACTCTCAATAGCTCCATCCGCGAGGGACTTCACCGTCGAGAGCGTACCTTCTCCCGAAGTTACGGTACCATTTTGCCTAGTTCCTTCACCCGAGTTCTCTCAAGCGCCTTGGTATTCTCTACCCGACCACCTGTGTCGGTTTGGGGTACGATTCCTTACAATCTGAAGCTTAGAGGCTTTTCCTGGAAGCATGGCATCAATGACTTCACTACCGTAGTAGCTCGACGTCGTGTCTCAGCCTTAAGAGGAGCCGGATTTACCTAACTCTTCAGCCTACGCACTTGAACCTGGACAACCGTCGCCAGGCCCACCTAGCCTTCTCCGTCCCCCCATCGCAATTGTAAGAAGTACGGGAATATTAACCCGTTTCCCATCGACTACGCCTTTCGGCCTCGCCTTAGGGGTCGACTTACCCTGCCCCGATTAACGTTGGACAGGAACCCTTGGTCTTCCGGCGAGGAGGTTTTTCACCCCCTTTATCGTTACTCATGTCAGCATTCGCACTTCTGATACGTCCAGCATGCGTTACCACACACCTTCAACCGCTTACAGAACGCTCCCCTACCCAATGCACTAAAGTGCATTGCCGCAGCTTCGGTTTACTACTTAGCCCCGTTACATCTTCCGCGCAGGCCGACTCGACCAGTGAGCTATTACGCTTTCTTTAAATGATGGCTGCTTCTAAGCCAACATCCTGGCTGTCTGAGCCTTCCCACATCGTTTCCCACTTAGTAGTAATTTGGGACCTTAGCTGGCGGTCTGGGTTGTTTCCCTCTCCACGACGGACGTTAGCACCCGCCGTGTGTCTCCCGGATAGTACTTACTGGTATTCGGAGTTTGCAAAGGGTTGGTAAGTCGGGATGACCCCCTAGCCTTAACAGTGCTCTACCCCCAGTAGTATTCGTCCGAGGCGCTACCTAAATAGCTTTCGGGGAGAACCAGCTATCTCCAGGTTTGATTGGCCTTTCACCCCTAGCCACAAGTCATCCGCTAATTTTTCAACATTAGTCGGTTCGGTCCTCCAGTTGATGTTACTCAACCTTCAACCTGCCCATGGCTAGATCACCTGGTTTCGGGTCTATATCCAGAGACTGAACGCCCAGTTAAGACTCGGTTTCCCTACGGCTCCCCTAGATGGTTAACCTTGCCACTGAATATAAGTCGCTGACCCATTATACAAAAGGTACGCAGTCACACCACGAAGGTGCTCCTACTGCTTGTACGTACACGGTTTCAGGTTCTATTTCACTCCCCTCACAGGGGTTCTTTTCGCCTTTCCCTCACGGTACTGGTTCACTATCGGTCAGTCAGTAGTATTTAGCCTTGGAGGATGGTCCCCCCATATTCAGACAGGATATCACGTGTCCCGCCCTACTCGATTTCACTTAAAATGCGTTGCCGGTTACGGGGCTATCACCCTGTATCGCACAACTTTCCAGAAGTTTCACCTGACGCATAAAAAGCTTAAGGGCTAGTCCAATTTCGCTCGCCGCTACTTTCGGAATCTCGGTTGATTTCTTTTCCTCGGGGTACTTAGATGTTTCAGTTCCCCCGGTTCGCTTCGCTGCGCTATGTATTCACGCAGCGATACTTGCTTATGCAAGTGGGTTTCCCCATTCGGAAATCCCAGACTCAAATGGTTTTTACTACCTAATCTGGGCTTATCGCAAGTTAATACGTCCTTCATCGCCTCTGACTGCCAAGGCATCCACCGTGTACGCTTAGTCACTTAACCATACAACCCGAAGGAGTTTCGA
>NZ_JAHGAH010000269.1:0-4626 GCF_030248475.1 Vibrio sp. D173a | reverse complement strand
CTCCTGGTTGATTAGCAATAGAAGTCGCTAAGCTGATGAGGCGTTGTGTTCTTCGAGGGTCTTTAAGTTGTGCTTGTCCAAATTGTTCTTGTGCCCAAAGTTTAGCGTCTGAGTGTGTCATCTTAGTGTTTCAGTAAGGATTGCTAAGTGATCAGATCACACACACTTGAAAGAGTTCAAAAAAAATCCCCAAGCTATAAGCTTGGGGATTTGTGTATAAGAGACAGGGTAAATGGGAGGTGTCACGCTTTACAATCAGCTTGATTTAATAATCGGACCAGTAAAACAATCAATTTGAGGCTTTTTACCCGAGTATTTTTTCACTTTAACTAAACATGTCTGAGCCGTTGGCCCTTGACCCCATGAAGATGTCCCTTGGTCATTAGTCAAGACGTTCGCATTACCGTACAAACAAGAAGCTCCCTTAGGGCTATACCAACCACCCTCTTGCGAAGCAACCACCCCTTCACTCACTTTATCAGAAATAATCGCACCGAACAGAACAGAGCCTCTTTCATTGTAACCTTCCACTATATCGCCGGTTTTTATACCGTATTTGGCTCCATCTGACGGGTTGATCCACATCGGTTCATGATCATTGCTGTTAACCGCCTCCCTCAGCTCCTGAACTCCGCCGAGTTGTGAGTGTAATCGGTTACTAGGATGAAGCGTTACCATGTGCATATATTCTCCAGAGACTCTTTCTTTCCAATCAGTGGGCTCAATCCAACTCGCATACGGCGTACAATCTTTAAGATTTGCATTGGCTACTTTTTGGGAGAACAATTGAATTAAGCCAGAGTCGGTTGCTAGACCATCCAAATCAGGATCATCGCGGAATGACTGGTGACGAACATACTTATTATTGCCCTCATATCTAATAAAGGCTGTCTTATCTGTCCAGAAACTCTCGAACGTCGGCATTTCAATACCTTTTTTCTGGTTGGCCTCATAAGCTTTATCGTAAAATTCTTTCAACCACTGCAACTGCGTTTTACCACCGGTAAATTCCTTCTCTTTACCAAACTTAGCAGTAAACATACGCCAAATATCAAAGTCGTCTTTAGAATCGTACATTGGCTCGATAAGCTTACGCATACCCACAACGCCTCGATTGGTTGCATTACCATACCCAGAAAGCTCATCACGCTCCCAAAGAGTGGTAGTAGGTAAAACCAAATCTGAATAGCGACAGGTAGCAGTCCATTGAGTATCGATCGTTACCATAAAATCAAGCTTATCTAACGCATTGGTTAATCGGTTAACGTCTTGGTGAGTGGAAACAATATTAGCCCCTGAAACAATTAAAACTCTTAGATCAGGGTAAGTAATATCGTTTCCTTTATAAGTACTTTTCATTCCTGGATTTTCAATAACATCAACTATGCGCGATGTGGGGAAATAAGGAGTACTCGTATAAGGCTTGTCATGTTTGGGTTTAGCTCCTTTAATCGATGCAGACAAAGATCCTAAACGGGCACCATTCGACGAGCCAGCACCGGCATCGTTATAAATGTAACCAAATGAAAAACCACCTCCAGGAAGTCCGATTTGTCCGATCATTGAAGCCAGAGAAACAATTGACATACAGTATTGCTCGCCATGATGAGCTCGCTGAGCACTCCAGCCACTACTGATCAAAGTTCGCCCTGAAACCATCTGTTTGGCAAGAGATTTAATCGTCTCAACGGGTACGCCACAAATCTTCGACGCCCACTCAGCCGTCTTTTTGACTCCATCTTTTTCACCATTGAGGTAACTGAACAACTCATCAGCACCATCGGTATAAGTATCGATAAAGTCAGCGTCATACTGGTCACTTTCCAATAATTCATGACATAACCCCAACAGCAATGCAGTATCTGTCTGAGGCTTAATTGCTAATTGCTCTCCACCTAAAAATTTCTGAGCTTCTGATTTAACAGGATCAACAGAAATCACTTTCAATTTACCCGAAGCGACCTTAGCTTTGATTCTATCCCAGTATTCATAAGGTGCATGATCTGATGTACCAAAACCAATTTTTAAATTCTTTATCGGATCACACGCCCAAAAGATTAGTAAATCCGTTTCTTCCTCGATGTAACTTAAGGTTGTCTGCTCTGAATACACCTCACTATCTCCGACGACTTCCGGTAGGATAGACTGAGCAGCGGCGGTCGAATAATAGCCTGATGAACTGAGTGTCTTACCATGAAGGTTCAACGCTCGCTTCATGACGGTTGCACAATTACCATACTGACCAAATGGACCCCAAGAACTATGAGGATATATTGAAGAAGGGCCGTGATTCACCTGTGCCTCCTCCAACTTGTTATAGAGCAAATCAATCGCTTGCTCCCAACTAATAGGGACAAACTCGTTGTCACCTCGATTACCACCTTTACCCTCTAAGTAACCTTTTCTGACCATAGGCGTTTGAATTCGGGAAGGATTGTTTATGGTCTTATAAGCGTATTCAGCTAAATCAATCGTCATACCTAACTTATCAATCGGCGACACACCAGTAATGACACCATTATCGATCGTTGCTTCAAAAGTACCGAATTTTGAAGCCGTTAATGCCTTCTTAATGGCAACATCTGTGCTTGCGGCAAATGCTAAAGGAGTTAACTGTGCTGAGAGGGCTGCCGTACTGGCAACCCCTGCTGATTTCAAAAAGCTTCTACGAGAAAGTTCCATATTTTTTCCTTATTCATTATGTGATGAGTTCAATAGTCCATTTATCAATGGTTACTAGCAAAATCAGCAGAGTGGTACTGTAAGTACTTCAACAGCTTGTAACTTTCATTTTTCTCAAGCTTCGCCTGTCTAGACATCCCTTTAAATTGAGCAGGCCAATCATTCGCTTTGAAGTGACTCTCCTCAACTTTTGTATGACAAGCACCACACTTAGCATCGTACTGAAATGCTAACCCCTCATATTCGGTACCCAAGTCCTGAATAATCTGTGTATCACCGATCCAGGCTATGACCTCTATACCCTTCCAGTCTTTTTTAGTTGCATCGTCATAATACGTTTCACCGGTTTCTTTAATGTCTTTAATACCTCGCAACGTCGCATCAGTAATTCGCAGCCCTTTTTCAGCATAAAGAAGCTTTTTTCTCCCTTCTTGCCATCCAGACAACTTCACCTTAAAAGCTTTCTCATCTTTCTCAAGTAAGGTTAGCTTGGTAAGAGGTAACATTTTTGCTCGGCTCTTATCCTGCAAGCTCTTTTCGTTATAAATCGTAGAAGTAGTGGTAGTGTATACCGTCTCATTAATTTCAAGCTTACTAAGAGCAGTCGAGTCAGATTGAACCTTAGGTAGGTGATGAGCAATACCCTTGTGACAGTCGATACAACCTTGGTCTTTTTTGGCCGCCGGCATCATCGCAGTTTTGGCAGCCACAGACATTTCATCCCAATTCATACTGTCATAAGAATGGCAATGCTTACAGGTGGCTGAATTATTGGCCTCCATCGTAGCCCAAACCGCCTGAGCCATTTCCAATCGATGTTCCTCATATTTTTCAGGAGTATCTATCTCTCCTGTTAGTTCATACCAGATATCCTTGGCACCACCGAGCTTAGCCTTTACGTAATCAATCATGTCGTATTCATTAATGTGACAATCTTTACACTCCACACGGACACCAAATGAATTAGAGAAATGCGCAGTAGACTCAAACTCTTCCGCTGGTATCTCCATTGAATGGCAGGACACACAAAACTCAGTTGTGGAAGTTTCATGTAGTATTTCTTCACCGCTTTTAATTACTAAAAATGAAACTGCAAAAGCGGCTACTGCAAAAATAATAAACTTCTTCATAAATAAGCCCCGTCTTCCATTACAATTTGGTGTTGGCCACCAGACAGCTCATCTTATTCTTTTAAGTGCCTAGCAGTCGTTTCTTACCAGGATGTAAGCTTTAGGATAATAATAGTACAAGGGCACCAAACTGTGACATTACCGCTACAAAATGGCGTTGTTGCCTAAATCTGTTGAACCTTTTCAAAGATATGCGTTCTGATCCTTTGTGATGATTAGAACGGTGGTGACATTGGCAAAGGGCTTTGTTGCTTAAATCGATGGAACTAAATCTATAAGCTACGATCTGATCGGCTACACCCATCAATCGTCGTAGCCTCATGCCTAAACCTCGTTACAAAACAACTAACTGGAAGCAGTACAACAAAGCCTTAATCAACCGTGGTTCTCTGACCTTTTAAGTGGAAAAAGCGGTATGGCTATCACAAGCGCTCACTATCAGAGACAGTAATGTACCGAGTAAAACAGCTGCTAGGTGGGAAATTAAGCCTAAGAAATTACAATGCTCAGGTTGGCGAGACTTTCGCAATGATCAAAGCGCTGAACAAGCTTACAGGACTTGGTATGCCTGAAACTCAGTATATTGCTTAAGAACTGAACAACTTTAGGCTACCATGTCTTCCAACCGAATTAAGCAACAAAGCCCATCAGCACTCGACGCATTTCGAAAACCCTATCTTTGAGTTAAAGAACGGTAA
Organism: Vibrio sp. D173a; assembly: GCF_030248475.1. NCBI lineage: Bacteria > Pseudomonadati > Pseudomonadota > Gammaproteobacteria > Vibrionales > Vibrionaceae > Vibrio > Vibrio sp. D173a. The sequence continues at coordinate 116 of NZ_JAHGAH010000269.1, read as the reverse complement.
GGTTGAATACACTGAGAAGACCATTTTCAGCGATTTAAACTGGCGTATTGCATATTTCGGGGCATTCCGATCAGTCATTTCGGGATTATCCGATCACCCATTTCCCCTCTGTGTCA
>NZ_JAHGAH010000268.1:0-2523 GCF_030248475.1 Vibrio sp. D173a | reverse complement strand
ACACCGCAACTTGGAAAACGGATTTGGCTAAATCAATTGAGATTGTGCTAGATTGATTCATGGTATGGGCTCCTATTTTGGTTTGTACCTGTAACTTTAGCTGACACAGTCAGTTGAGGTGGGGAGTCCATACCATTGAGCGGGATAGGGAATCTTTAATTGTCACTGCTGCTTAGAGAGTGCGTTGAAATGAGATTTCTGATATCGCCTGGGCTCTTCGGAATGATGCGCTATTGGTTTGAGGAGATAGGCTCGTTATCCAAGCGACAGTAGTTTAGATTCAGCAGAGACAAAAAAGGTTGGCACTAAGCCAACCTTTCTTTTCAAAACAAGCGAGTGCTTATTTAATCTCGATACCTTGAGCCTGCATATCGGCATGGTAAGAAGAGCGAACAAATGGACCACACGCCGCGTGGGTGAAGCCAAGTTCTAGGGCGATTTCTTTTAGCTCGTCAAACTCTGAAGGTGGAACGTAACGTTCTACTGGCAAGTGGTGACGGCTTGGCGCTAGGTACTGACCAAGAGTCAGCATAGTTACGCCATGTGCACGAAGGTCTTTCAGTACTTCGACGATCTCTTCTTTCGTTTCACCAAGGCCCATCATTAGACCTGATTTCGTTGGTACATTTGGATGCTGCTCTTTGAATTTTTGCAGCAATTGTAGTGACCACTTGTAGTTCGCGCCTGGGCGAGCTTTACGGTACAGACGAGGTGCCGTTTCTAGGTTGTGGTTGAAGACATCTGGCGGGTTGTCTTTCATAAGATCAAGTGCCACATCCATACGACCACGGAAGTCAGGAACCAGCGTTTCAATCTTGATGTGTGGGTTTAGTTCGCGAATCTCGCGGTTACAGTTAGCAAAGTGCTCAGCACCGCCATCACGCAAGTCATCACGGTCAACTGAAGTGATTACAACATACTTCAATTTCATGTCTGCGATGGTTTTCGCTAGCTTTTTGGGCTCTTCAGCTTCAACAGGAAGCGGGCGACCATGGGCAACGTCACAGAAAGGGCAACGGCGAGTACAAATCGCGCCAAGGATCATGAAAGTGGCCGTACCGTGGTTAAAACACTCAGCTAGGTTAGGGCAAGATGCTTCTTCACATACAGAGTGAAGGTTGTTCTTACGCATCGCTGATTTGATGTCTTGAATACGTTGGCTGTCGGCTGGTAGCTTGATCTTCATCCAATCAGGCTTACGTAGCACTTCTTTCTGCTCTGAAGGCATGTTCTTTACGGGAATCAATGCCATCTTGTCGGCGTCGCGGTATTTAACGCCTTTTTCCATCTGGATTGGTTTGCTCATGCTTTGTTACCTTGAGAAGGTGCTTCTGTGCTGAATTCTACTTGCTCGTAAACAAGCAAAGTAACGAGTTCTTGTATTAGTTGTTTTTCCACGGCTTCGATGTCTTCTGGTCCACCAACTTGGCTAACCTGAACCATCTCCATTCCTTCATAGCCACATGGGTTTATACGTAAAAACGGACCTAAGTCCATATTGACGTTCAACGCTAGGCCGTGGAATGAGCATCCTTTTCGAATGCGAAGTCCGAGAGAACATATTTTTTTACCGTCGACATAAACGCCCGGAGCGTCAGGTCGCGCAGCAGAATCGATATTGTATGCCTTAAGAGTGTTAATAACGAGGTTCTCGATGTGTGTAACGAGATCTCGCACTCCTAATTTTTTGCGACGTAGGTTGATCAGGAAGTACGCGACTAATTGACCAGGGCCATGATAAGTCACTTGACCACCACGATCGCTTTGAACAACAGGAATATCACCAGTGTTAATCAGGTGCTCGGCTTTACCCGCTTGACCTTGTGTAAATACTGGGTTGTGTTCTACCAACCAAACTTCATCAGGCGTGTCGTCTGTGCGTTGGTCAGTGAACTCATGCATCGCCTTCCATACAGGCTCATAATCTTGGCGTCCAAGTCGTTTCACAACAAGTTGGTGTTGCATGGGAATTCCTGTCGCTAATATATAAAGTTTTTGGATTATAAACCGGATGAACCTGATGCTCTACAGCTGAGTAACAGATTTTTAACTGAAAGACTCGCTGTTTTGCATTATCTACATGATAAATAAAAAGAAAGCAGCCGAAGCTGCTTTCAAAAAAAATTTAATTTATCAAAAAATTATAGAACCATGCGTACGATGTCGATTTCACCCAGTTCTTTGTATAGGGTTTCAACTTGCTCGATAGAGGTTGCAGTGATGTTGATAGACACCGAGTGGTAGTTGCCCTTAGCACTTGGTTTTACTGTTGGGCTGTAGTCACCTGGAGCATGGCGCTGGATAACTTCTAGAACTAGCTCTGGAAGCTCAGGCTTTGCATGACCCATTACCTTGTATGTAAATGAACAAGGGAACTCAAGCAGGTCTTTCAATTTTGCATCAGAGTTGATGGTTAGCATATCGGTAACTCCAGTTGGTATTCGTTGCGGTGCGAAATAGTACAGTCAAATTAGGGTGAACTCAAGATTAACAAAGCCGCCCTAGTTGGCTAACTCCTATCAC